>JAFRLF010000074.1 GCA_017431365.1 Clostridia bacterium
CCCTACAGGTTGCGCAACGAGGGCGTCATGCACGCCTGTGGGCACGACGCGCACTCCGCCATGATGATCGGCGCGGCGAAGGCGCTTTACGGGATCCGCGATCGGCTCAACTGCCGGGTGAAGATCATCTTCCAGCCCTGCGAGGAAGGCCGCCCCAGCGGGGCCTCCGTCCTGTGCAAAAACGGGGTCATGGACGATGTGGACTGTATTCTCATGTGCCACGTCAACTGCGTCGATCCGACGCACGTCATATCCAGCCGCCCGGGCGTTACGAACGCGACGTCCGTCGCCTTCCGCATCGAGCTGGGAGGCCGCGCGGCTCACGTGGCCTCGCCGCATCGGGGCGTCGACGCGCTGGCCGCCGGCGTCAAACTGTACGAGGCCATACAGACAGCCGTCAGCCGCGAGGTCGACCCGTTCGACACCTGCGTGATGGCCGTGTGCCAGATGCACGCTGGCACGACCGTGTCGACCAACGCCGACACCTGCGTGCTGGAAGGCTCGATCCGCTGTCTGAAGGATGAAACGATGGTCTGGGCGCGGCGGCGGCTCGAGGAGATCATGCGCCTGACGGCTCAGATGAGCGGCGTCAGCTGCTCATTGACCTGGTCGGGAGAGCCGCTGCCCAGCGCGCACAACGCCCCGGCGATGTACGAGGCCTTTCACGCCTCCGCGCTGGCGCTCGTCGGAGAAGAGGGCTTCCGGGAATTGGAACCCTCTCCGGGCGGTGAGGATTTTTCCTATTACGAGCAGCTGAAGCCCGGGCTGCTGTTCGGACTCGGCATGCGCAACGAGGACAAGGGCACTGTGCACGCCGCCCATACGAGGGACTGGGACATCGACGAGGACGGCCTCAGCACGGGCGTTCGCATGTTCGTGCGGTTCGTCCTGGATCATCAGAACGGCATCAAGGGGATAAAATAACAGCCTGCAAGGGGGATATATATGTCGAACACCGGTCACACCGCCATTGACGGGTATTTTGAAAATGCGCAGGACCTCCTTTCGAGGACGCTGGCGACTCAGAGGGACGCCATGGAACAGGCGGCCGCGCGCATCGCCGCGTGCGTCAGGGAAGGGCACATGGTCTACACTTTCGGCACGGGGCACGGCCATCTGCTGGCGCTGGAGCTTTTTTACCGGGCCGGCGGCATGGCGAAGCTCTGCCCCATCATGGACGAACGGCTCATGCTGCACGTCAGCGCGGCCGGATCGACTCAGTGGGAGCGCGACGAGGCTCTGCCGCAGGATCTGCTGCGCCGCTATCCCATCTCGGCGGGAGACGTGCTGATCGACATCTCAAACTCGGGGCGCAACACCGCGCCGGTGGCTCTGGCGATGGCGGCGCGCGAGCGAGGCGCTTACGTCATCGCGTTGACGTCGCTTCGGCACAGCCGAGGCGTTTCTCCCCGCAACATGGCGGGAAAGCGCCTGTTCGAGGTGGCTGACCTGGTACTGGACAACGGCGGCGTGCCCGGCGACGCGAGTATGCCCATGGCGGATGGAGCCATGGTCGGCCCGACGTCCACGGTGGCCGGCGCGGCCATCCTGCAGGCCATAGTCAGCCGGGTGAAAGAGATTTCCCTGGCCGAGGGCTGGGAGGCGGAGTTCTATCGCTCCAGCAACATCGATGGCGGAGACGAGTACAACGAGGCCCTCATCGACGCGTACGCGCCCCTGATTCCCGGCCTGAAATGACCTGTCTGACGATTCAAGTCGTGATTCTCCGAATAGTCTGTTGCGGACGGCGAAAGAAGGCTGTTTAGATGCGCGCCGGTTATGGCATTTCCGACATAACTCCGCCCCTTGGCGTCGAATTGGCGGGGTATGGCTACTATCTCGGCAGGAAGGCCGAATCGATCATGGACCCGCTCTATGCCCGGGCGCTGCTGCTGGAGGGGGACGGCGGCGAACACTCCCTGATCCTGAGCTGCGACCTGCTGGGGATGAACCGCGCCGTCATGCGCGATATCGAACGCGTGGCGCAGACTTACGGTGTGCCGCCGAGCCGGGTGATCGCCGTGTCTGTGCACACGCATACCGGCCCGGCGCTGATCTGGCACGAGGGCTGCGGTTATCCTGACGAAGACTATGTCAGTTCCGTGTCCGGGCGGATCGCTCCGGCGATCAGGGCGGCCGCCGACGATCTGCGCGCCGTGAGCGGGATCCGATACGGCCGGGTGGCTCTTCCCGGTTCAAACGCGGCGTCCGGCGCGGGGAAGAGCGGCCGTCACGGTTTCGCCGCGGCGTCCGTGACCTCGGGATATACTTACAACAGGGCGATAGAGGACGGACCCGTCGACAGGACGGCGCGCGCCTTTGTCATCGAACGGGAAGGCGCAAGGCCCGTCTGCGTGGCTTCGGCGGCCTGCCACGGGGTTTTTAACGGGTGCATCGCTCAGATCTCCGCCGACTTTGCCGGCGCGGTGAACAGAGCCCTGACCGAAAAGGGATACGACGGGATCTTCCTCAACGGCACATGCGGCGACATCGACCCGACGGTCAAGGACACCGCTCACCGGGACGCCTTCGCGGCGGCCATCGCGGGGGCGGCCGACGCGGCCGTTTCGGACCTTCCGCCGACGCTGGCCGGCGGAGAGATCGGATGGCGGCTTCGCACGCGCGTCATGGACGATGAGCAGCGGAGAGATGCCGCCGAGGCTGTCGCCCGGCGCGACGGCCAGGACGCGCCTACGGCGCGCGTGGCGCAAATATGGGCGCGTGAGATGCCGGATTTCCCCGAGAGAATGTCCGGCGAGGAGAATGCGCCCGTGCGCTGGTGCGCGCTCGGCGGCGTACCCATCGCGGCGTACGCGTTCGAGGGGTTCACGGCCATCGCCGACATCATTCGCCGGGAATGCGGCTGTGACGACGCGTGGGTCCTGGGCTGCGCGGGCGAGCTCATGGGCTATCTGCCGACCCGGGATGACATCGAGAGCGGGTCGTACGCGGCGCGGGAATCGATCTTTCTCTATAAACGCATGCCCGTGCTGCCGGGCGAAGCGGAGCGCCTCGGTCATGACGTCGGGACGGCCCTGCGCGACCTGCTGAACAGACCGCGAGAGGAGTTTTGATATGTCTGTAATATATGTAAACGGAAACGTGTATCTCGGGCGGGGCGCTTTCGCGGAGGCGTTCGTCGTAAAGGACGGCCTGTTCGCCTATACGGGGACGAGCGAAGGGGCTCTGGCTCTCAGGACGGACGGCGACGAGGTCTTTGACCTGGGGGGCCGCTTTGTCTGCGCCGGATTCAACGACAGCCACATGCACCTGCTGAGCACGGGGCTGGCGCTCAGCCGCGCGAGGCTTGACGAGCACACGGACAGCCTGGCCGGGATGATCGCGTATTTTTCCGACTTTGCGCGGGAGCATCCGAACGGATGGCTCGTCGGGCGCGGCTGGAATCAGGATAATTTCACCGACGTCAGGCGCATGCCCGACCGCTCGGATCTGGATCGCGTGAGCCGGACGCGGCCTGTAGCGGCTGTCAGGTGCTGTGGGCACTGCCTCGTCGTCAATACGGCGGCGCTGGAAGCCCTGAATATCACAAAAGACACGCCCGTCCCCGAGGGCGGAGCCATCGGTTTCGATGAAACCGGCGCGCCCGACGGCCGATTCTACGACGAGGCCATGACCCTCGTGTACGCCGCCATACCGGAGCCCGACTTCGAAGCGATCAAGGACATGATCGCTTCGGCCAGCCGCGAGCTGTCAAGAGTCGGCGTCACCAGCTGTCAGTCGGACGACTACGCCACGCCCTGGCGCACTGTCAACCGCGCGATGCGCGAGCTGATCGACGAGGGCCGCCTCACGGTGCGGGTGCATGAGCAGTGCAACTTCACCGACCCCGAAGAGCTCAGAGCCTTCTACGCGGCGGGCTGCGTCCACGGCTCCGGCGACGACATGTTCAGCATCGGACCGCTCAAGATGGTGGCGGACGGCGCGCTGGGGGCGAGGACGGCCCTTCTGTCGCGGGATTACGCGGACGCGCCGGGCACGCGCGGACTGTGTCTGCTGAACCAAAATAGGCTCAATGAAATGATCGCCCTCGCGCAGCGGAACGGCATGCCGGTAGCTGTTCACGCCATCGGGGACGGATGCCTTGACATGGTTCTCGACGCGATTGAGGCGGCCAGAGAGAAGTATCCGGAGCATGGCCTGAGGCACGGCGTCGTGCACTGCCAGATCACGCGGCCGGATCAGCTGGAGCGCATGGCCAGGATGCGCATGCACATCTACGCGCAGACCGTGTTCCTGGATTACGACAGCCGCATCGTCCGCGACCGCGTGGGCGACCTCGCCGACAGCAGTTACAGCTGGAAGACGCTGATGCAATTGGGACTCACGGTGAGCAACGGCACGGACAGCCCCGTGGAGCGCCCGGACGCCCTGCGCGGGATCCAGTGCGCCGTGACGCGGCGGCCCCTTCAGGGCGGGCCCGATTACCTGCCCGAGCAGGCCTTTACCGTGGAGGAGGCGCTCGACAGCTATACGATCAACGGCGCGTACGCCAGTTACGAGGAGACGCGCAAGGGCATGATCCTCCCGGGCATGCTGGCGGACTTCGTGATGCTGGACGCCAGTCCCTTCGACGTCGATCCCGACGCCATCGCGCGGATCAGAGTTATGGGGACATGGCTGGGCGGCAGGAGGGTTTACGGGCTCTGACGCCGGGCGGCCGGAGCGGCAATGAGCTCCCACATGGCGATCGCGGCCGCGTGCGACACGTTCAGTGAATCCACGCCGTTGTTCATGGGAATGACGGCGCACATATCGCAGAGCGCGAGCGTGCGCTCCGTGACGCCTCTGCGCTCATTGCCGAGGACGAGCGCCGGCCGGGCCGCCTTCAAGACCCTTGAATCGGTCACGGACAGGGCGTCCTCCCGAAGGGCGAGTGCAATCAGCGTGAACCCCGCGGCCTTCAGCCGGGCGGCGATGTCGTCCGGCCACGCCGCGGCCCGGGAAAAAGCCCATGGCACGTGGAACACGCCGCCCATGCTGACGCGGGCGGCGCGCCTGTTCAGAGGGTCGCAGCAGTCGGGGGAGAGGAGTATCCCGCCCGCGCCCAGGGCGGCGGCCGTGCGGAAAATAGCCCCCATATTTGTCGCGTCGGTGACGTTTTCCAGGAGGATCAGACTGCCGGACGGCACGATGTCCTCCGCGCCGAGGGGCGCGGGTCGGCGCATGGCGCAGAGGATCCCGCGGGAGAGTTCAAACCCTGTGACCTCTGCAAGAAGACCGTCCTCGCCCGTATAGACGGGTACGTCTCCCAGACGCCGGATGAGCCCGGCGGCTTTGCCGCTCACGTGACGGCGGGCGGCCAGCAGGGAGACGGGCTTTATCCCGGCTTCAAGCGCGCTCTCTATGACGGGAGCGCTTTCGGCGATAAAGAGCGGGTCGTCCGAAGATGTCAGCTGACGCTCCGTCAGACGCGCGTAAGGGCGCAGCTGCGGCGCGCCGGGGTCGGAGATTTCGACGATCATCGGCATGGGCGATGGAACCTCCTTTGAATATGGCGGTCTGTTCCTCCGCATTATAGCACATTTGCCCTGAACGGGATTGCCCGGCTCCATGGCGTGAAGGGAAGACTGCTTTCTGTAACGTAAATTTTACGCGCGTTCTCAATTGCTCCGTCATGGGGACTTACTTTATTCCGCAAAATAGGGTATAATAAAAGGGATATCATATAAGGCTCCGCGGGCTGTTCCGCTCGAGCCGGGGAGGCTGCAGTTTGAGCGCGTTTCGACCTACGGTTCTGAGCGTCGATCTCGGAATCATTGAGTCAAATTACGATGTGGTCGTGCGGCGCTGCCAGAACCGGCCCCTGCAGATCGCGGTGGTCAAGGCGGACGCTTACGGCCACGGCGCGCCGGCTGTTTCAAAGGCGCTTTTGAACCGCGGCGCTCATATGCTGGCCGTCGCGTGCGTGGACGAGGCCGTCGAACTGCGCGAGGCGGGGATCACAGCGCCCGTTCTGGTGCTGGGCGGCAGTTCAGCGGACGCGCTTTCCGAGGCCGTTGCGCGCGGCGTGTCCGCCGCCGTGTACGCGCCGGAGCACATCAGGGCTCTGCAGGCGCGGGCGGAGACGCTCGGCTGCGTGGCGCGCGCTCATCTGAAGATCGACACGGGCATGTCGCGCATCGGCATACGCGGCGCGGATGCCCTTCGGACGATGCTCGACGCCTGGAGTTCATGCCCCCGCGTCCAGATGGAGGGCATATTCACTCATCTGGCCGCGGCACAGTCGGATCCCGACTTTACGCGGCTTCAGCTCAGCCTCTTTGACGAGGCATGCGCGGCGGTTCGGGCGCGCGGATACCGCCCCATGCGGCACGCCGCCGCCAGCGAGGGCATCGCGTTGGGCCCTGACGCCTGGTATGACGCGGTTCGCCCCGGAATCGTCCTCTATGGCGCTGGGGTGGGGGATCTGTTCCCCGGCGTCCGGCCGGCGCAGACCCTGTCTACCCGGCCTGTGCGCGTGCAGACTCTGAGCGTCGGCGATACGGTGAGCTACGGCAGGACCTGGCGGGCCGACGGCCCTCGCACGGTCATGACCCTGCCCATCGGCTACGGCGACGGGTATCCCCGGGCGCTGAGCGGCAAGGCGGACGTGCTCGTTCGCGGACGCCGCGCCCCGATTGTCGGCCGGGTGTGCATGGATCAGATGATGGTCGATGTGACGGACGTGCCCGGCGCCTGCCTGGACGACGAGGTCGTCCTCATGGGGTGCCAGGACGGCGAGGCCATCACGCCCGACGAACTGGCCGACCTGATCGACACGATTCCCTATGAGATCATGCTGGGCTTTACGCGCCGCGTGACGAGGGTGGTGGTTGAAAGATGACACGTCAACAAATGCGCCTGGAAGCCCGACGGGCAAGGCGGGCGATCAGCGCCATACGCGCCGCGGAAATGTCCGTGCGCGTCGCTCAGGCTGTGGTTTCGCTGCCGGAGTTTATTTCCGCCCGGAGGATCATTTGTTATTCAAACCTCCCCGAAGAGGTCCAGACCGGCGGGCTCATGTCGGCCGTCTGGGATTGCGGGAAGGAACTGTATCTCCCCGTGGTACGGGAGGACGGCGGGCTGTCCGCCGTGCGCTGTTTGCCCTCTACCGCTCTCGAGGCGGATGCCATGGGCATCATGACGCCGACGGAGGGGGAGACGCTCCCGCCGGAGGAACTGGATTTGGTCATAGCCCCAGGCCTGGCGTTTGACAGGCTTGGCCATCGACTGGGCTTTGGCAAGGGGTATTTCGACAGATTTCTCAGCGGCTGCCGCTGTCCGGTCGTGGGTCTCGCCTACGAGGTTCAGGTGTTTGACCGCGTGCAAACCGGCCCCCACGACATTCCGGTTGACAGGCTGGTGACCGAGGAACGGGTATATGACTGCGCGGCGGCCCGCGCGGCGCAGGGTGAGGAGTGAAGATTTCATGAAAAAGGCGCTATCGTACGCGGCGCAGACCTGGGGAACGTATCTGGTGTTTATGCTGGTCAGCGTGTTCTTTATATCGAGCATCGGAAATAACGTTTTGCTGACCATTCTGGACGTGGCGCTCATCGTCGTGTTCGGGTTTTTGATCTTCAACACGGGCGCCTATAACGGGGAAAAGGCCTGCACCGCCGACGCCACGCTCGAAAAGCAGCTCAAGGAAGGCCGCCGGGTTGACGAAACGCTGAGGGACCAGGGCTTTTCAAAAAAGACGGGGCTTCAGGCCTTTATCATCTGCCTTTTGCCCTTCCTGATCATGAGCGTCGTCAATCTGATCGTCGCGCCGATGATTCCCGAGCCGGAACCGACCGAAGTGGTCGAGCATGAGGCCTTCTATCAGGAGGACGAGGACCCTGACGCCGAGCCTCAGCGCATCAACTACATGCGCGTGGCGACGACCATCGTATACATGCCCTATGTGTTCAGCTTCAATCTGGTGTCGCGCCCGACGCTCAACTGGCTGTTTTTGCTGTACGCCTTTATCATGCCCGGGTGCATGTACGCCGGTTATATGACTGGTCCGGCCATGCGAAAGAAAAAGCTCAGGGACATCGCCCTGGGCAAGAAGAGAAAGCAGCGCAATCTCAAGGTGCACAAGCCCCCGAAAGCGCCCAAAGCCGAGGTGTGACCATTGCGCATCATCGCCGGAGAAGCCCGGGGCCGCCGCCTGTTTGCGCCTGAGGGCATGGACACGCGTCCCACCTCCGACAGGGTGAGGGAAGCGCTGTTTTCGATCATCGCCCGCGACGTGCCGGACGCCTGCGTGCTCGACCTCTTTGCGGGGAGCGGCGCGCTCTCGCTCGAGGCGCTGAGCCGGGGGGCCGCCCGCGCGACGATGGTGGACAAATCCCCCAGGGCCATGGCCGTCATCCGCCGCAATGTCGAGTTGATGCGCGTAAAGGACCGGGTCAGGACGCTGACCTCTGACTGGAAAACGGCCGTCGCGCGCCTCGAGTCCGGGTACACGCTGGTGATGCTCGACCCACCCTACGCCATGACCGGGGTCTACGCGGAGGCCTGCCGGGCGCTGCTCGGCCGGAGCCTTTTGCGGCCGGGGGCGCTGGTCGTCATGGAGCACGCGGCCGCGCTGAAAATTGAGGATCTGCCTGACGGCCTCGTCGTCGAGGACGAGCGCCGCTACAGGGACACGGGCCTGACGCTCTGCCGCTACAGACCCGGAGAGGAGCGCTGTGTATGAGCACATGTCTGTTTCCGGGGTCGTTCGACCCGCCTACGGTGGGACACATCGACATCATCAGACGGGCTTCGGCGCTGTTCGATCACGTATATGTGGCGGTGATGGTCAATACGGCGAAGACGCCCTTTTGCCCGATCGAGGAGCGCCTCGACATGCTCAGGACGTGCTGCCGCGGGTTAAAAAACGTGACCGTCCTCGAGGGGCGGGGCATGACCGTGGATCTCGCGAAGGCCTGTGGGGCGGATGCGCTGCTGCGCGGGGTGAGAGGCGAGGCCGACGGCGGCCAGGAGGCGGCCATGGCGGCGCTCAACGCGCGCATCGGCGGTATCGACACAGTGGCTCTGTTCACCGCGCCGGAGTACAGCTTCGTCAGCTCGACTTTCGCGCGGGATGTGATCCACTATGGCGGCAAGCTCGAGGGGATTCTCCCCAAAGAAATCATTCCCAGGTTTAAAAACCGGGGCTGAGCATATAGTCAAATCATTATATATATTGCTGGAAGGAGCTGGGACACATGCCCGAAGACAGGTATTATGACGACCCCAAACAGACCGAGGAGCAGGACGACGCGGCCGAGGACATGTATGAAGACGAGGATTACGCCGACGATTACGAAGACGCTTATGAAGAAGATCAAGCCGATCAGGGCGACGACGAGGCCGAGCCTACGGAGATCGACGACCTTGAGAACCTTTTGAACTTCCTCCTGGAGGAGATCAAGACGGCCCCGGCCGTCATGCTGGACAGCGACAAGCACAAGGTCTCCTACCAGATGTGCGCGGACATCGTCGAGAACATTCGAGGCTGCCTGCCCGACGCGGTGCGCTACAGCGAAGAGATCCTCAAGCGTCGCGACCGCATCCTCAAGGACGCGGACAAGCAGGCCAAGTCCAAGGTCGCGGCGGCGGACGCGCGCGCGGCCGCGGCGCTTTCGGACGCGCGCAGCCGGGCTGAGACGATCGTCTCCGACGCTGAAAACGACGCGGCGGGCATCGTCCGCGAGGCGGAGGAGCGCGCGCGCAAGATGATCGATCAGAGCGAGATCGTGCGCCTGGCCCATGAAGAGGCGGATCGCATCGTCGACGAAGCCCGCGCCAAGGCCAATGAACAGCGCCTGCAGGCCAACCGTTACGCCGAGGCCATCCTCAACGGCATCCGCGAGGACCTGGACGAGTCCATCGAGGCGGTGAACAAGAGCCTTGACCGGATCGCAGGCGCCGCGCCCGTAAACGGTTCTCAGCGCAGGAACTGACAGACGACCCGAGTCGGGGGAGGGATAGCGTTGGACTTTACGCCGTTGACGAGGTTTATCGATTCGCTTGAGGGCATCGGCATTCCCGGCTGTGACATCATCGTCAAGCGGGAGCATGAGACGCTCTACAGGCATATGTCCGGATGGCGGGACAGGGAAGCCGCCCTCCCCATGCGCGGCGACGAGCTGTACATGATGTATTCCGTCACGAAGCCCGTGACGTGTGCGGCGGCCCTGCAGCTTGTGGAGCGCGGTCAGATGCTGCTGAGCGAGCCTGTGGCGCAGTATCTGCCGGAATTTGAGCGCGTCCAGGTCCGCGAGCCGAACGGCGCGGTGCATGAAGCGCGTCAGACCATGCTGATCCGGCACCTGTTCAGCATGACGGCGGGTTTTGATTACGAGCTCGATACGCCGTCTGTCCGCAAGGCGCTCTCAGAAAAGGGCGACGCCTGCGCAACGCGCGATATTGTCAGAGCCATCGCGTCGCAGCCTCTGGCCTTTGAACCGGGTACGCACTGGCAGTACAGCCTGTGCCACGACGTTCTGGCCTGCCTTGTGGAGGTCGTCAGCGGACAGAGATTCTGCGATTACGTCCGGGACAACATCTTCCTGCCGCTGGGTATGGAGCGCTCGACGTTTCACCTTCCCGCGTCACGCTCCGGCGAGATGGCGGCACAGTACAATTTTAACGACCAGACGAACGAGGCCGACCGCGTGCCGTCGACAAACCACCTGCTGCCCTGTCCCCTCTACGACAGCGGTGGAGCGGGGCTCATTTCATCGGTCGAGGATTACAGCCTGTTCGCGGACGCGCTGGCCTGCGGCGGGGTTTCTGACCGCGGAACGCGCGTTTTGACGGCGGCCACAGTCGACCTCATGCGGGAAAACCAGCTCGACGCCGCCCTGATGAAGGATTTCGACTGGCCGCATATGGCGGGCTACGGCTACGGCCTTGGCGTGCGCACGATGGTATCCCGCGGGCAGGGCGGGGCTCTGAGTCCGACAGGTGAATTCGGCTGGGGCGGCGCGGCGGGCGCTTATCTGCTGATCGATCCCGAGAACCGGTTGTCCGTGTTCTACGCGCAGCACATGCTGAACAACAAGGAACCCTATGTGCATCCACGGATCCGCAACATCGTCTACAGCATACTCGGCAGGGACTGACGCGGTCGCCCGCGCCCGGACTATGAACGGACCCGCGATGCCGGGGCTTTCCTTACAAAGAGAAAGGGCATGCGATGAAGCATCTGAAAAGTATAGCTGTTTTCATATTGATCCTTATATTCGCGGCCGGCAGCACTCTGGCCGAGGGCGTGTCCGCGCCTGATCTGGCCGAGACATCGCCTGATGGTGTGCTGGACGGATATGTCATCATCCTGCACACAGGCGACTGGCACGGAGACGCGGCTGCGCATCTTGGGATGAGCCGCGTGGCGTATGCCCGCGCGGCGCTGGAAGAGGCCGGCGCTCAGGTCGTTCTCGTGGATACGGGAAACGCCCTTTGCGGCACAGGCGAAGACGCCGATCCCGAGACCGCAAAAGCGGCGGTGCAGGTGATGGACGCGTCGGGGTACGCGGCGCTTCTGGTGGGCGCATCCGAGGACGCGCTCGCGGCGGAGGCCGACCTTGAGGCCCTGTTCGACGGGACGGATATCAGCCTTCTATCCTGCATCACGGGTGAGGGAAGCGCCGCTTCCCTGACGCTCGAGCTGGGAGGGCTGCGCCTCGGTCTGCTCGCCCTCAATCAGGGCGAGACGGACGACGGGGAGGCTCTGGCGGAGACGGTCAGTCACGCGGCGGAGACGGCCTCGGCCCTGCTGGAGAAGAACTGCGACGCGGTCGTCGCGCTGGTCGGCATCGACGCGCTGGACGACGCGGGCTTGAGCGCCCTTGCCGGGGAGCTTGAGGGAAAAGTAAGCATCTTCCTCGTCTCGGGGGAAAACCTGACCGGCGGATGGCAGGAGAGCGGAGCGCTCGTGTCCTGCGCGGGGACAGGGCTTGAGACGATCGGCTGCGTGGTCATAGACCCCAGCGGGAACGTCTCGAGGATGATCCTTGACGAGACCTGGTTTGACACGGATATGTTCGATGCGGACGTTCAGGCGATGATCGATCAGGCTAAATCGCCGGATGACGCCGAGAACGGTGGATCCGACCTGTCGATTGACGAAACCGCTGCGGAGTAAACGGGGCCTGTGTCGGCGAATTTACGTAATTTCTCTCCGGAGATGTTGAAATCGGTACAAGACTTGCGGTAAACTAAGACTACGAGCCAAATGACTTTGTGAGGAGGCACAGACATGGGCAAGCTTTATGTTTTCGATCATCCGCTGATTCAGCACAAGCTCTCTATCATGCGCGACAAGGATACCGGTTCCAAGGAGTTCCGGGAACTGCTCAACGAGATCGGCATGCTGATGGCATACGAGGTCACCCGTGACCTTCCCCTTGAGGACGTGGAGATCGAAACCCCCATCTGCAAGTGCACGACCAAAATGCTTTCCGGCAGAAAGCTGGGCGTCGTGCCGATCCTGAGAGCCGGCCTGGGCATGGTGGACGGAATCCTCAACCTCGTTCCGGCGGCCAAGGTGGGGCATATCGGTCTGTACCGTGACCCCAATACCAAGAAGCCCGTAGAGTACTACTGCAAGCTGCCTTCCGATGCGCACGAGCGTCTGCTGATCGTTGTGGATCCGATGCTGGCGACTGGCGGTTCCAGCAGCGCGGCCATCCAGTTCCTGAAGGATCGGGGCTGCACCAATATCCGCCTCATGTGCCTGATTGGTGCGCCCGAGGGCATCAAGACCGTGCAGCAGGCGCATCCCGATGTGGACATATACATCGCCGCCGTGGACTCGTACCTCAACGAGCACGCGTACATCGTGCCAGGCCTGGGCGACGCCGGCGACCGCCTCTTCGGCACAAAGTAAGAGCCATGAACATCGAGCCCGCCGTGGGTCAGACGCCCCGGCGGGCTTTGAAATGCCGGAAAGTCTTTAAAGGAATGACTGAGGGAGGACGAACCGTGGAAGCATACGAAGCCATGTCGCCGGGGCTTGCGGCCCGCCTGTCGCTTCAGAAGCATGAGTTTCACTTCACGCATGCGCTCGGACAGAATTTCATTCTGGACGACGGGCTCATGCGGCATATCGTCGAAGCCGCTGACGTCCGTCCGGGTGAAAACGTGCTGGAAATCGGCGCTGGTGCGGGCGTGCTCACTCGGCATCTAGCGGAACAGGGTGCGCGCGTCACGGCGGTCGAGGTGGACGACGCCCTGAAGGACGTCCTCGGAGACGTGCTCGGCAATCTGCCCGTGCGGCTGGTCTTTGGCGACGCGCTGAAGCTGGATTACGACGGGCTGATGGGGGAAGAGCCCTATTGCGTCGTGGCGAATCTGCCGTATTATGTGACGGCCGACGTCCTTCTCAAACTGCTCAGGACCCGCAACAAGCCGCGGCGCATCGCTGTCATGGTACAGAGGGAGGCGGCCGACCGCATCGCTGCCCGCCCGGGCGTGAAAGCCTGGTGCGCGCTCTCTGCCACCGTGGCGTACTACGGACAGGCTGAGCGGCTGTTTGAAGTCCCACCGCATATGTTCACGCCGCCGCCGCACGTGGTGAGCGAGATGATCATGATCCGCCTGTATGAGCCGGACAGGGCGCCCTGTGTGGCGCGCAGCGAGTCCATGATGATGAGGGTCATCGCCGCGGCGTTCGCCATGCGGCGCAAGACGCTGCAGAACAACCTCTGTGCGGCCTTCGACGTCGACAGGGAGCGCGCCGCGCGGTGGCTGAACGCGGTCGGGCTGCCGCCCCAGATCCGCGGCGAGGCGCTGAGCATTGAGCAGATGGCCGCGCTGAGCGACGTCATCTCAGACGACGCCAGTTTTTCATGAAATGATTGTAAAGTGCGGTTTTCTCCTTGACAGAAAAGGCGCGCGGAGGTATAATACCATTTGTCGGTGAAACGACAGATGTCGCGGGGTAGAGCAGTCCGGTAGCTCGTCGGGCTCATAACCCGGAGGTCGAGGGTTCAAATCCCTCCCCCGCAACCATATGGCGGCGTAGCTCAGTTGGCCAGAGCATTCGGTTCATACCCGGAGTGTCAGCGGTTCGAATCCACTCGCCGCTACCAACTAGTACAGTTGATTTTAACTGTACTATTTTTTTATCCATCGGTCGGATCCATAGGCGATCCGGCCTGTTTTTTATCCTCAGACGGTGTATTTCAGGAAAAAATAAGGCAATCGTGCCATTCACGCCAAAAAAGGCGCAATTCGTCGCAAAGAGTGGCGGGAAGAACGGGCGTGTGGTAAGCTTTGAACCAGTTAAGGGGTTCGCCCCTGAGAGAACAAAGCGAACAGACGAGAGGAGAAGAAAAAATGAGCGCAATGAGACTGCTGGTAAACGCCATCGAGCTGTCGCAGGCGGCGGCGGACATGAACAAGGCCATGGAGGTCTACAACGAGGCGATCACGGCGGTGAAGAACGCGGCGGACGACCTGGCGAGCAAGTGGGAAGGCGACACGCAGGTGGCCTTCG
>JAFRLF010000075.1 GCA_017431365.1 Clostridia bacterium
GAAGGTATGATGGAATCGCCGAGCGTCCTGGTATCCAACTAAACGTGCTGCCAAGTACCAACAACTGAACCGCCGCTTGCGGGACCGCATGAGCGGTGGTGTGGGAGGACGGGGGTTAGCCACCCCCTCCTACCCGATTTTGTCGGTTTTGTCTTTCCTCAACGGTATCCGCTTCTTCACTGCTTCGTCAGAAACTCATCGATGGACGGCGCTTTGCAGACCTCGCAGGGCGTATACCCGTTCGACGCGGCCCAGTTGATGTCCGCGATAACCATATCGGTCATCCCCTGGCAGGTGGGGTCGATGTGGTAATTCTCGCCGTCCACGCGCAGGTAAACGACGGAGCTGTCGTCACCCGTGAGGGTGGTGCCATAGATGTACGATCCGTCCAGGCACACCGGGCAGGGCGATTTGCCGCTCAGTTCGGCCTGATCCACGGTCATCAGCGACGCGCCGCTCATGCCGGAGCACGTGGCGTAGCTGTGGTAATAGTCGCCGTTCGCGGTCGCCCAGACCGTTCCGATGCAAACGGGGCAGGGCGTCTTACCGGCGGACACGGCGGCCGACTCCGAGACCTTATAAGCGCCGCGCATGCCGGAGCACGTGCTGTTGCGGTGATAGTACTGGCCGTTGTCCGTCGTATAGTACATGAGGGTTGAATCGTTGGTGTCGTCGCTCGGCGCGGGCGTTGCCGTCGGGGCGTTTGTCACGACAGCCTGACTGCCGCCCAGACACACAGGGCAGGGCAGCTGGCCGCGGGCTTCAGCCGTCGCCTGCGTCACGCGGACGGCGTTGCGCATGCCTGAGCAGGTGCTGTTGGCGTGATAATACGTGCCCGTCGGTGTGGCGAAATATGAACCGTTCGCCTCCCCCGTCGTCGCGGTCGACGTCTGCTCGCCGGTGGTATCGCCGCCCGTCGGCGTCGTATTAGACGCGGTCTGCGTGCCGATACACACGGGGCAGGCCGTCTGGCCGCGCGTGCGGATCATCTGAAGGGTGACCACATCGGCGTTTTTCATGCCGGAACAATGCGGCCGAGAATGGTAATACTGCCCCGTCGGCGTCGAATAGTAGACGCCAGACGTGCCGATACAGACCGGGCACGGCGACTGATTGCGCAGGGCGATGTCCTCGGCCGTGACCGTGGTCGCGCCCTTCATGCCGGAGCAGTCGGACGTCGTGTGGAAGTACTTGCCGTCTATCGTGGAGTAGTACACCGTGCCGCTGGTGTCCGCTGTGGGTGCCTGCGTGGCCTCAGGCTGGACATCGATGACCGTGGGCCCGGGCGCGGCTGTCGCCGCAGGCGCGGCGGTCGTATCGCCGATGCAGACCGGGCAGGCCGTCTGGCCACGGCTCTCAGCCTGGGCTACGGTGACCGTGCTGGCGTTCTGCATGCCGGAGCAGTTGCGGTC
This sequence comes from Clostridia bacterium, assembly GCA_017431365.1. Lineage (GTDB taxonomy): Bacteria > Bacillota > Clostridia > Christensenellales > Aristaeellaceae > Firm-10. The sequence continues at coordinate 1,413 of JAFRLF010000075.1, forward strand.
CGTATGATAGTACTTGCCGTTGGGCGTCGCGTAATAGTTGACCTGTCCGCTCAGCCCATTCATACACACGGGGCACGGCAGCTTGCCCGCCGTCTCCGCCTCTCTGGCGCTGGTCTCCCTGGCGTTCCGCATGCCGGAGCAGTTGGGTTCGGAATGGTAATACGTTCCGCCGTCCGTCATATAGAACACGGCGTTACCGACAGCGGAATTCGACGTCGCGCTGCCGAATACCTGGTTCGCTCCACCGTTGGCTGCGAGAGGCTGACACTCCGGACAGGGGAGTTTGCCGGCCTGCTGCGCTTCGTTGACCGTCACGAGACGGGCGTTTTTCATGCCGGAACAGGTGGAATTGGCGTGGAAGTACGTCCCGCCCTCAGTCATGTACACGGATCCGATGCAGATCGGGCAGGCGCTCTGGCCGCGAGTGCTCATGGCTTCCGCCTGAGAGATGACCTGAGCGTTTCTCATGCCGGAGCAGGCGGGATCCAGATGATAGTATTCCCCGTTGGGCGTCGAATAGAACATATTGGCCGGCAGGGGGGTATTCGTGGGCTTGGGGGTAACCTCCGGGGGTACCCAACAAAGCGGGCAGGCTTCCTGCTTTCTGTTCAAAGCAACGCTCAAGGTGACCTTGGAGGCGTTGGTCATATTGGAACATGTGGCATAGGAGTGATAGTATTTGCCCGTCGGCGTCGACCAGACGAACGGCACGCTCGTGGGGGTCGTGCCCTCGGACGTCGACGTGTTGTCGGGAGCCTGTGTCGTCGTTCCGGTACCGGTGAGGTCGTCCGGCACGGGCGTGTTCTGGGCCTGCGGCGTCACAACGGCCTCCTGCGTAATCTCAGGCGTAGCCGTGGGCACATCGGTCGGTTCAGGCGTCGCCGTGGCCTCGACTGTGGGCGAGGTCGTCGGCAGATCGGGCAGGACGGGTACGTCGCCGCCGCCGCCCAGATGGCTGAACAGCCACACGAGCATGATGATGAACCAGATCACCGCCGCGCCGGAAATAATGCTGCGGGGCGTAATCTCGAAGCGGTTGTTCCGCCACAGCAGCCAGATGCCCAGCGGCGGCAGAATGACGAGCATCGCCCACATAAACCAGGGCGCGTCCACAAGGCTGCGGCCACGGCCGGGTTCCGGCTCTGCGTCGCCTTCGTCATAGGCGTTTACCTCGTCCTCGTCATAGGACTCGTCCTCTTCTGTGTCCTCATACGAATCGCGAGTGTAGCGATCGTCATTTTCATAGAGGTCGGACGCGTCATCTTCGTAACGGGCATACTCGCGGGACGGAGCGCCGTCTTCGGCCTCCTGCTCGCCCTTCCCCGCTCTGTTCGCCCAGGGAAAACCGAAGCGCCGGATCTCGCCGGTCGAAGTGTCCTTCGTGGCGATGCCGCGCCCAGATACGTTGACAAGGGTTTTGCCGAATTTGAAAGTTTTTCCGATGGCCATATATAATTCTCCTTTTAAGGCAGAAAAAGGGCTATACAATCCTACGCCTATACGATACAACAAAACGTCACATTCGTCAACAATATGTTGTTAAAAATCCCGAAGAAAATGCTAAATCTGGTTAGTCGTCACCCGCAAGCTGCAGTTTTGTCAAAAATTCTTCACACTTTGCGCCATGATTTGTGAGATGTGTTTCAGTTATCCTCCTTCTATGTGACGCCGGGTTCATCATTTCCAGTCCATTCATTTGACGCCTTCTCGCACCGATTTGTTCCGGCGCGCGAAGGCTTGCCCTGTAACCACCCGGTGTGATATAATAATATGCGCTGTACTCAGCGCTAAATCACTGCAAAAGTTCCGGACAACCGGAGGAGAATGTTCCATGTCTGATCAAAACATGCGCAGCGGCTACAACGCGGGCGATTATAATGAAGAAACCCGACGAAACGCCCCACAGAGGCGCGTTGAGCGTCCAACCTATGAATCCGCCGGATCTCAGCCCGTGCCGAGGAGGGTATCCTCCCACCCCCTATATGAAGAGGAGAGAACGCCGCGGCGCGTCTCTTCGCGCCCCGTCGGCGAAACAGCCGACACGCCCAGGCGCGTATCGTCGCGCCCCGTCGGCGATACCGCTGAAGCGCCCAGGCGCGTCTCTTCGCGCCCCGTCGGCGAGACCGCTGAAGCGCCCAGGCGCGTATCGTCGCGCCCCGTCGGCGAGACCGCTGAAGCGCCTAGGCGCGTCTCTTCGCACCCCGTCAATGAGACCGCTGAAGCGCACAGGCGCGTCTCTTCGCCCCCCGTCGGCGAAGGCTCGTATGCGCCGAGGCGCGCGCCCGTTCAGTCCTCAAATGTCGACAGGAGTCTCCCCCGCCGCGACAGCGCCGCAGGCGGAAACGGCGCCGATGAAAACGCCGCTTTGAAAAGGCCGTCCTATGAGCGCCGGGTAACGGGTCAATCCGTCCGTTCCTCTGCCGGCGACCGGCGCGCCACTTCGGCGGGCAGCGCAGCCCGCGCCACAGCGGCCGGTCAGTTCGGCGCGTCCGCTCGCGCGAACGGAC
>JAFRLF010000076.1 GCA_017431365.1 Clostridia bacterium
CCTTGAAGCCGGAATACCCCGAACAAAGTCTGTTATTATAAAAGCAATCCAGACCGAGGTCTTGATTGCTTTTACATTGGGATTGGGGTATATTTGAAGGTAAGTGGAGGTGATGCCGGTGAGCGTATCGAAGTATGAGGCTTTTCTGAAGACCGTGGAACTGGGCAGTCTGACCCGGGCGGCGGACGCGCTGGGCTATACCCAGTCCGGCATGACCTATATACTCAATTCGCTGGAGGATGAGTGCGGGCTGACGCTTTTGAAGCGGGATCGCACGGGGGTACAGCTGACCAGCGACGGGCAGGAGATGCTGCCCTACATCGAATCCCTGTGCGAAAGCTGGCGGCTGGTCAGCGAAAAGCGGGACGCGCTGAAGGGCATGGAGTCCGGGCATCTGCGCATCGGCACCTTTACCAGCGTATCCACGCATTGGCTGCCGGGGATCATTCACGCCTTTCGAAGAGCCTATCCCAACATCACCTTTGAGCTCCTGCACGGCGACTACGCCCAGATTCAGGAGTGGGTGCTGCGGGGACGGGTGGATCTGGGCTTTACCCAGCTGCCGTTGAAGGAGGGGCTTTCCGGGCTGCACCTCAAGTCCGACGATCTGCTGGCGGTGCTTCCGGAGGGCCACCCACTGTCCCAAAAGTCCTCGATTCCGATGGACGAATTGCTGGTTGAGCCCTTTATTATGTACGCCGAAAACACCCCCGGCGGCATTCGGGAGATGCTCAGCAGCCGGAGGATCAAGCCCAATACCCAGTTCGTGGTGGAGGACGACCACGCCATCATCGCCATGGTGGAGGGCGGCCTGGGTGTCAGCGTGCTGTCGGATCTGGTGCTCAGGCGCACCAACTTCCGGGTGGAACGTCGGCCTCTGGACCCGCCGGTGAAGCGCGAAATCGCGCTGGCCCATCCCCAGGGACGGACGCTGTCGGTGTCCACGAAGCGGTTTATCGAATACGTGCAATCCTGGCGGGAGGACGATTAGACACACATTTTAGTCGAACAGCACCGGCCAGCAGGGGTCCTCGAGGGCCCGGTAGCTCAGCTCGATGTGCTCATGGGTGGTTCTTCCCGTGCCCAGGGGCGGCAGGCAGTCCGGGGCGAAAAAGCCGCAGTCGGTGGTCTCCGTGTTGGGCACAAATTCCCCGGAGACGTAACGGCAAAGCACCAGCACGGTCAGAATCTCGTGGGCGTGACGATCGGCATGATGCCGGTTTCGATCCTCCAGGGCGATCAGGCGCTCCGCCTCGACCACCATGCCGGCCTCCTCCAGCACCTCCTTGACCACGTTGCGGCGCACGCTGAGGTTGTAATCCACCCAGCCCCCGGGCATGGACCACAGGCCATTGCCGCGCTCCCGCACCAGCAGTATGCCGCCGTCGCGGATGACCGCCGCCCGGGTTTCGATCTTCGGGGTCTGGTAGCCGTCGCCGGCGCAGAAGTATTCCCGCACCTTTTGAACGGGCAGGTCCGTGATCTCGGCCATCATCTCCGCGGAGATGGCCCGGATGCGGTGAAAGCGCTCGATGTCATAGGGGTCCCGGCAATAAGCCAGGGCGTTTTGCGAGATGTCCTGCAATTCCTTCGCCCAATCCAGCCAACGGTTCTTGTCCATATATCCATCAACTCCCGTGCAAATTATAGGGGATGGAGCGAAATATGTCAACATTGACCGCCGGTTCGGGGCTGTGTCGACAGCATAATGATGTAATCACAGGAGGTTTGTGCCATGGTACATTTTGTGGGGGCCGGCAGCGGCGCAGTGGATCTGATCACCGTGCGCGGCGCGCGGCTTTTGGGGGAAGCGGACGTGATCATCTACGCGGGCTCGCTGGTGAACCCGGAGCTGCTTCGTTACGCCAAGGATGGCTGTGAGATCCACGACAGCGCGCGAATGACGCTGGAGCAGGTGATTGATGTGATCAAATCCGCCGAGGCGGCGGGGAAGACCACCGTTCGGCTGCATACCGGCGATTCCAGCATCTACGGCGCGGTGCGGGAGCAGTTTGACGCGCTGGAAAAGCTGAACATCGCCTATGATGTGTGCCCCGGCGTCAGCGCCTTCTGCGGCGCGGCGGCGGCGCTCAGGGCGGAATACACCCTCCCGGACGTGTCCCAGTCCGTCATCATCACCCGCGCGGCGGGCCGCACGCCGGTGCCGGACCGCGAGAGCATCCGCTCCTTCGCCCAACATCGGGCCACCATGGTGCTGTTTCTGACCACCTCGCTGGCCGACGACGCCCAGGTCCAGCTGATCGAGGGCGGCTATCCCGCCGACACCCCCGCGGCCGTCGTATACAAGGCCACCTGGCCAGATCAGCGGATCTTCCGCTGCATCGTGGGCACACTGGGCGATACCGTCCGGGAGAACGGGCTGACCAAGACCTCGCTGATCGTGGTGGGCGACTTCCTGGGGGACAATTACGACCGCTCGAAGCTCTACGATCCCGGCTTCACCACCGAATTCCGGCAGGCCGAGCGATGAGGGCCGTTCTGTTCGCCTTTACCGGGCGGGGCAAGGATCAGGCGCTTCGGGTTCGGGACGCGCTCAAGGGCTGGGAGACGGAGCTTCGGACATCCGCGAAGCTGGCGGACGGCACCTTTACGGCCTATGACGGCGGCCTGCCGGATTACACCGGCGCCGTGTTCGATTCGGACGCGCTGATCTTTGTGGGCGCCGCGGGCATCGCCGTGCGGGCCATCGCGCCCCACGTGGCCAGCAAGAAATCCGACCCGGCGGTGCTGTGTCTGGACGAGGCGGGGGGATTCGTCATCCCCATACTCTCCGGCCACATCGGCGGCGCGAACCGTCTGGCCCGTGAAATCGACCGGGCGATCGACGCCACGCCGGTGATCACCACCGCCACCGACGTCAACGGACGGTTCTCTGTGGACGCCTGGGCCACGGAGCACGGCATGGCCGTCACCTCGATGCGGGCGGCGAAGGCCGTTTCCGCGGAGATATTGAAGCGGGACATTCCCATTTGCGCCGATGCGCCCAGGCCCGAACGGCTGGCCGGGGGTCTGGTATGGTCCGACAGGGGAGATCTGGGGGTGTGCGTCTCCTACAGGAACGCAGCGCCCTTTGACGAGACGCTCCTGCTGGTGCCCCGGGTGCTGCGGCTGGGCATCGGCTGTCGGCGCGGTACGCCCGCCAGGGCCATACGGGATGCCGTGTATCAGGTGTTTACCGACCATGGTCTGCGGACGGAGGCCATCAGGGAGGCGGCGTCCATCGACGTCAAGGCGGACGAGAAGGGCCTGCTGGACTGCTGTGAGGCGCTCGGCTGGCCGCTGACCTTCTACACCGCCGAACAGCTCAACGCCGTGCCGGGAGCTTTCACGCCCTCGTCATTTGTCAGGCAAACCGTGGGCGTGGACAACGTCTGCGAGCGCGCGGCGGTGGCCGACGGCGGCAGGATCATCGTACCAAAGACCGCTCTGAACGGCGCGACCGTCGCCGTGGCGGAATTGAAATGGGGGTTTGACTTTGACTAAGATTCGCGTGGTGGGCATCGGCCCCGGCGATTACGAGGAGATGACGCTGAAGGCCGTCGACGCGCTGAACGCCTGCGATGTGATCGTGGGCTATCACGTCTATGTGGATCTGGTGAAGGCGCACTTCCCGGACAAGGAGTTCTTCACCACGCCCATGCGCAGGGAGGTGGATCGCTGCAAGCTGGCGCTGGACATGGCGAAGGCGGGCCGGGACGTGGCGATGATCTGCTCAGGCGACGCGGGCATCTACGGCATGGCGGGGCTGATCTACGAGCTGCGCGGCGAGGATGATTCCGTGGAGGTCGAGGTGATCGGCGGGCTGACGGCGGCCACCTCCGGCGGGTGCCGGCTGGGCGCGCCGCTGACCCATGATTTCGCCGTCATCAGTCTGTCCGACCTGCTGACGCCTTGGGAATTGATCGAGAGGCGGCTGGACTGCGCGGCGGCGGGCAATTTCGGCATCGTGCTCTACAATCCCCGCAGCATGAAGCGCCGGGACTACCTGCAAAGGGCCTGCGATATCGTGCTGAAGCATCAAAGCCCTGAGACAGTATGCGGCGCGGTGAAGAATATCGGTCGCGAGGGCGAGGAGATACGGGTGATGCCCCTGGCCGAGCTTCGCGATTACGACGCGGACATGTTCACCACCGTGTTCATCGGCAACAGCTTTACCAGGGTCATCGACGGCAGGATGGTCACGCCCAGGGGGTATCGGGATGTCTGAAATCTGTGTATTTGCGGGCACCACGGAGGGCCGGCGGATGGTGGAATTCCTGCTGGGACAGCCGGTCAGGGTCTGCGTCTGTGTGGCGACGGAGTACGGCGAGACGCTGATGCCCCGCGGAGACAATGTCGAAATCTCCACCGGACGTCTGGACCGCGCGGCCATGGTGCGGCTGTTTTCCGAGCATGCCTTCGACGCGGTGATCGACGCCACCCATCCCTTCGCCACCGTGGCTTCCGAGACCATCCAGGCGGCCTGCCGCGAGGCCGGCACCGAATACCTGCGGCTCAACCGGGACGGGGATTCGGCGGACGATGACGCCGTGGTGGTGGATTCCATACAGAGCGCGGCGGACTGGCTGGCCGAACGCCCCGGCGTGGCGCTGCTGGCCACCGGCAGCAAGGAGCTTGAGCCCTACACAAGGGTCGATGGCTATCGGGAGCGGTTCTACCTCCGCGTATTGCCGATGAAAGCCTCGCTGGAGGCCTGCGAGGCGGCGGGCTTCGCCCCGGCGCACATCATCGCCATGCAGGGCCCCTTTTCCGTCGATATGAACGTGGCGACCCTGAAGGCCATCGGGGCGAAATACCTGGTCACCAAGGAATCAGGCACAAGCGGCGGCTTTCCCGAGAGCAAAGGCGTTCGCTACATGGGACACATCGTCTCAAAGGAGGAACTTAACGGACACGGCAGGCTCTTCGCTCACACGGTTCTGCCCTCAGGCTCAAGCGTCGGCTGGCATCAGCACGTTCACGACACGGAGCCTTATTACATTCTCAAAGGCGAGGGAGATTTTTACGAGGGCGACACTGAGGACGGCGAGCGCAAAAAGACTCACGTAACCGCCGGGGACGTTTGCGTCATTGAGGTCGGGCAGTGGCACGCAATCGAGAACAACTCGGACTCGGATCTCGAAATAATCGCCTTGATCTACAACGCGCCGGGTTACACAAATTAACGCGAATTAACTACGCAAAAAAATTTTTTTCCGTAAGTAAAACGGGGCATGACCAAAAGCACCCGCGAGATTAAAATACGCCGTGTTAAAAATTTTTATGGAGGTATTCTAATCTTGAAGAGCAAAAGATTTTTGGCGTGTTTCGTCGCGCTTGCGTTAATTCTCTCATTGGCGGGCGGTGCGTTCGCGGCCTCGTCGGCTGTGGCCAACAATCCTATCGTGCCTATCGTGAAGAGCGCGTCTATCGCGGTCGTGAACATCGACGTTGAGAAGACTGCGAAGAGATCGTTCTCGCCGTTCCCGTTCGATGACGATCCGATCTTCAAAAGATTTTTCGGGGACGCTTTCAAGGAGTTCAATCGCTCCGTCCCGATGAAAGGCCGAGGCTCTGGCTTCATCGTCTCGAAAGAGGGACTTATCCTCACGAACAATCACGTCGTTGACGGAGTCGACAAGATCACTGTTTCGGTGCTGCTGCCGGACGGCAACAAGAAGACATATCCGGCGACAATCAAAGGCAATGACCCCGCGTATGACTTGGCCGTGATCAAGATCGAGCCTGATGAGACTTTGCCCGTCCTTGAACTCGGAGACTCGGACGCTCTCGAAGTCGGCGAGTGGGTCGTGGCTATCGGCAACCCTTACGGCTTTGAACATTCCGTAACGGCGGGCGTGATCAGTGCCAAGAACAGGAGCATTCACACGCAGGACGTGAACTTCGATGACTTTCTTCAGACTGACGCGGCCATCAACCCCGGCAACTCCGGCGGCCCGCTGCTCAACATGGATGGCAAAGTCATTGGGATCAACACCGCAATCATTCCTTACGCGCAAGGACTCTGCTTCGCTATCCCGGTCAACAAGGCCAAGGAGATCATGGGCGACTTAGTCTCGTTCGGTCGTGTCAAGCGCGGCTGGCTCGGCGTGTCAGTCAGGAACATCACCCCCGAGATGGCGAGAGCTTACAAGGTCGAGGGCACGAATGGCGCAATGGTCAACGACGTATTCAAAGGCGACCCCGCAGACAAGGCCGGCATCAAGCGCGGAGATGTCATCGTCGAGCTTAACGGTCAGAAAGTCAAAGACTCCAACGACTTCGTTCAGAAAGTCAGAACTCTCGCGCCGGGGACGAACGCAAAGATCACCGTTGTTCGCAAAGGCAAAAAGATTAACTTCAGCGTCAAACTTGCCGAGAGAGCTAACTCCGCCGACGGGAGGCCGGTATCTTCAACAGAGACGACAGAAGAGAGCAAAGACGGAAGCGACGCGCTGAAAGAGTTCGGGATCAAGAAAGTTGAGAAGCTCACGGACTCGCTGAGGCGCAGATACAGGATCGACTCCAACAGCGAGGGCCTCGTTGTGACGGAGCTTGACCACGACTCGAAGGCTGTGTTTGAGGGCGAAGTCCGCGAGGGCGACCTGCTAATCGAGGTCAACGGTCAGGAAGTCAAAGCCCCCGAGGATCTCAAAAAGGCCGTCAGCAATGATGACGCTATCGTGTTGATGTTGGAGCGCGAAGGCTCATCATTCTTCATCATGGTGAGCAAATAGCAATCCGGGAGGAGGACTAGAGGAATGAAAATTTTTTCGCGTCCTCCTTTCTTTCCTTTGATGATTGACATCAAGGACAGAGAAATTTTAATCGTTGGCGGCGGCCGCGTAGCCTCACGGAGAGCCGAGACTCTTCTACGATGTGGCGCGAGAGTTACAGCCGTCAGCAAAGACTTTATCCAAGATTTTCCCTCCGACGTAATCAAGATCGAGCGAGCTTTTCACCCAAGCGACATTGACGAAAGATTTCTATTCGTCGTTGCCGCGACCAATGACAGAGACACCAACGAGCTTATTCGTAAAGTTTCAAACTCAAAGAAAATTCTCGTGAACGTCTGCGACTGCCAAGGCGATTGCGATTTCTTTTTCCCGTCTCTTATAAGTTATGAGAATGTCGCAGTCTCTGTAAGCACCGCCGGAGCTGACTCAGGACTGACACGACGACTCTCTGACCGACTCAGGCGAGTTTGGGCTTCGTGGGTCTGTCGCGAACGTGAGCTTTTGCTTTCCTCTAACGTGCTATAATAGCCGCAACCGTGAAAAGTTGATTTTCATGTTGTGATAAGTATTTTACGTGATAGTTTGTTATGCTATAATGCCTACGTCCAAATTATTATTTTGAAATTAAAAGCGTCGCAAACTATATGCGTTTCTACCAGCGCGAGAGGTCGGGAGGAATTTTTGTTGAGATCGGATTTTGAGAGAGCGCGGAAGCCTTACCCTTCCAACAGGGGCAAAGCAGTTTCGCGTGACGGGAAGCACGCAGGAGCTTCGTTGGCGTTCTGCTGGGGCTTTGGTTTAGTCGTGTGTGCAGCATTCGGGTTAGCGTCATTTCTTATGATTTCGGCCGGGCACTTCAGTTTTTCAACGCCGTCGGGAGTCGAAGCGGCTTGGGGCGGCATTGAGGGCGAGGGAAACTTAACCGCCGTCAACCTCATAAAAGTTGAAGTTACTGACCTGGAGCAGAAGCCGGGCGCGGAGCTTTATGCCAAGGTGCCGAGCGACATGACCAACATGAACAAGCTCGAAGAGTTCGGGCCGGTGCCTAAATATCTTTCGGACTACGAGAGCATCATATTGAACGTTCACGAGGACGGAACCCAGCTTCAAGAGAACGAAGAGGAAGAGGACGACATCGAGAACGCGGAGCTTGTAACGCCGATCCAGCCGCTGCCTCCGATTATGGTTGAGTATGCGGCATCGTGGCGCGAGCATGTCGTGAGGAATGGCGAAACCCTTTCGGACATCGCGGCGGCTCATGGCAACATCACAGCGCAGGAGATCTTGCAGGCCAACGGTCTCAAAGACGCGAACAGACTTTCAGAAAATCAGCTCTTACTCATTCCTAACGATTCCAGCAAAATTGAAGAAACTTTAGACGAAGTCCGCACAAGGCAGATGCGTGTCGCGGCGGGCAAAGAAAAGGTTGAACCCATCAAGACAAAATCTTACGTCGTGGCCAAAGGCGACTCGCTGTGGTCGATCGCGAACTCTCAGGGGATTGAGATCGATACGCTCATCGGCAGCAACGTCCTTAAATCTTCGTCGAGGCTGCGTCCCGGCGCGGTGCTGAGGATCCCCAACCAGGACGGAATTTTCTACACCCTGAAGAAAGGCGAGAAGATCGAGGCCGTAACAAAACGCTACGGCGTGAGCATGAACAAGCTGCGCGCGGCCAATATCAACGTCAGCACAGACTCGTTGAAGACCGGCGATGAAGTCTTCCTGCCTGGCGCAAAGCCCGAAGGACTTCTCGAACACAAAGAGAGCGAAGTTAAGGTGGCTGAGGTCAAGAAAGAAAAGCCAGCTCCTGTCGCTAAGAACGTGAAGACCCCGGCTCCGACGAAGACCGAGAAGACAGTGAAGCCTCAAAAGGGCGAAGTTGCAGTCAGGAACACAGGCGGCTTCAGGTGGCCGATCATGGGACGTATCAACAGCCCGTTCGGTTGGCGATATCACCC
>JAFRLF010000077.1 GCA_017431365.1 Clostridia bacterium
CCCACGACGACCGCCTGGTAATACCCCTTCTTCTTATTCGGGTAGCCGTTGACGCGCAGGACGTGACGCCCGATATAGTCCGGGTGCAGCCTGTGGGGATCTTCCTGTCCCGGCTCCGGCGGCGTGAGTTCAATTACAGCGTCATTTGCCGTGTTGCCGTCCTTCGCTGTCCAGCCCGTCGGCTGGTCATTCGCGTCCGCGTACTCAAAGCACCCGTTTGTCAGCATATTATACCGGTTGGGTACGTCCCCATACTCCAGCTGCGCGCAGTCGATATACGCCGCGCCCGCCGCGCCGGTGATCCGGAACTGTACAGTGATCGTGTCGGACGTCTGTCCGTCCGGGTTTATCTCCGCCGTCACGTGTACGCGCGTCCATACCCCCGCGGACGATACGCCCGCGCCCTCCGCTGCGACCACGCCGCCGCGCAGTATGACCGGCTTTACCTGTACGCCGTCGTTCTCGGTGCGGACATATCCCGAGAACGTGTATGTCTCTCCCGTCTTTACCGTCACGGCCTGGGAGACGGTCATCTCCCCGGAGGCGTTGGTATGGCTCGTCTTCAGAGACTTTCCGCCCATTTTTTTTATGTTCGTTGCGTATGTGAACGAGCCGGTTGCCCCATTGCTGAGCGCTGTCGTCCAGTACGTGGTTCCCGTGGACGTCTCAAAGCTGTGATTCGTCAGAAGGTTCACCGATGTACGCTGCAGCCGCGACGCCACGTCCGGGTAGTTCGGGTACTCCGCGTCATAGCCTTTGTACGCGGCGTAACCCGCGTCGTCCCGCACGCTGACTACGTTCCCGTTGTCGTTAAACTGGTAGATCAGTTCGTGATCCGTTTCATCGTTTGCCGTGTCTCCGGCCAGGAACGTGACATGCGTGCTCATCTCCTTGTACGTGAAGAGCATCTTCGCGCCGTCCAGGGAAGACGCCCCGGTTCCGCCTGTCTGCTTCAGAGATGTGACCCGCCGTGTCTCGGGATCGCTGTTTTCATTGCTCTCATACGCGACGGAAACGGCAAGGCCGTCGTAATTCGCCATACCGGTCAGAAGGTGGCCGGTGTAGGTATAGCCGGTTTGTTCATTTGGCAGATCGGAATATGAAACGCCCGTCAAATTGCCGTTCGTGTACGTATACGCGCATGAGACATACGCGCCTGTCGAATCGTCTGCCATGTGCGGAACGAGAGATGAGAGCAGGTCGTTTGAATATACGAACTGAACGTACCGTCCCACGGGGTCAGTGCCGCGGTTGATTTTCCCCTCGGAAAGGTAGGTGATATTGACAGCGTTGTCCAGTACGTCTTTTGTCTGCGTGAGCCAGTATTTCTCCCAGCCGGTCTCTTTCGTGAACGTCATCACGCTGTCCTTAAGGTCGGTGATCGTCACGGTACCGGCGGCTTCCTGTACCCTGAGCTTCAGGTGCTGGCCGTCCTCGTCGGCGTAGGGCTGGCTGCCGGACACCTTGAAATAATGCTCAGTGCCGTCGCCGTCCGTCCAGACATAGTACGTGTTTGTGCCCATCGTTTCCGTGTGTACGGTCTGGTGCAGGCTCGTGCGCCAGCCGTAACCGCAGAAGAAATTGTTCCCGGAGCACTCGCAACTGTTGTATGTATGCGCGACAGACACACCGCCCCGGAGGCCGCCGAAAGCGGTGTCCGCGTGCGCGGCGACGAGGCTGCCGTTGAACAGGTCGGCAGATACGGCCCCCGCGCGGCCCGCGTTCAGGGACTGGTATGTCCAGCGTGATTCCGTGCCAGTGTGACTCACATAGGTGATCTCAAGACGGGGATATCGGGTGTCGTCATCCTGAGGGTAAAAGCTGGCGGGATATCTGCTGCTGTCGTTTTCCAGATCGGGGCGGCGCAGGAGAATGCCCCTGTTACTCGAAGGGTCTTTATACCACCGGCGCACAAGATTCGTGATATCAAACAATACGGGGCTGTTTACGCCCGACATGATTACGCTGTGCAGCTCCGCGTCGGACATGAGACAAGACATTATACTCCAGGTCATTTCCGCGGCTGTCCAGTCGTGTTGGGGGGCATATGCGCCGACGTAGACCTCTTCAACACGGGTGGCCGAGCCGGGGTAGAGCTTCATCACGGCCTTTGTGACCGTGTCGCGGGGGCTCAGTTCGGGGAGCTGTGAAAAGCGTATGAGGGAGACACGTTCTTTCCCATCCGACTGAAGGCCCGTGCGAATGTCGGAGTCATCGGTATCGTCGCTTCCTTCGACCATGTAGAAGGATTCCGTCGCCGCCTGGGTCGGGGCGACGGCGCGGAGGGTGGCGTCGAAACAATTGTCAGACGAGACACTGTCTGAATTGAAATCGTTGGCAGCGGGAAACTCGACGATCGATTTCATAGTAGACGCCTCCTATGTATAAGAAATTTTGTGATTAGAATAGAACTATTGATACTGATTTCATGCCAATTATAGTCCAATGAATGTCGTATGTCAAATTGTTTTTACAAAATATGAGAATTTGTGAGAATTCGGCGCGTTATATGGCGTTTTAGTGCTTTTCATTGGTGTGACTGTCCTGTTATTTATTGTTTTTGTGTGTTTCAGGGCTTGTGGGAAAGCGCTTCGGGATATACAATAGAAAAACATGGCTTTTCAAGTACAAAAAAGCGCTGTTCGCTCAAACTTGACGACGGAGGTTTAGACCATGAACAACAAGCACCTGTCCGCTCTCGTGGGAAAAGAGCGCGTGATTCCCGCTCTTCGGGAATACGCCCTTCTCACGCTGGGGGCGGTTCTCCTGGACCTGGGCGTGTATTTTTTCAAGTTCCCCAACAATTTTATCTTTGGCGGCGTCAGCGGCATGGCGATCATTCTCGCGAAAGCGGGCCTGTTCAGCTCCAGCACGTGGAACCTTCTGATCAATCTGGCCTTGCTTGTGGTGGGATTCATTTGCGTAAACAATGAATTCGGCCTCAAGACGGTGTACGTGACGCTCCTGTCGTCGCTCCTTCTGAATCTGCTTGAGATCGTCTGTCCGATGAGCGCGCCGCTGACGGATCAGCCCATGCTGGAGGTCATATTCGCGACCGTCTTCCCGGCTGTTTCCTCGGCCATCCTGTTCAACATCAGCGCCTCGTCCGGCGGCACCGACATCATCGCCATGATCCTGAAGAAGCACACCAGCCTCGACATCGGGCGGTCGCTGTTCCTGGTGGACCTGACGATCGTGATCGCCGCGTTCTTCGCCTTTGACATAAGGACGGGCCTTTTCTCCTTCGTCGGCCTGATGACGAAGACGCTGGCCATCGACGGCGTCATCGAAAACATAAACCTCTGCAAATACTTCACCATCGTCTGCGACGACGAAAAGCCCATATGCGAGTTCATTCAGAAAAAACTCAACCGCAGCGCGACGGTCTTCGACGCCAGGGGCAGCTATACCGGTCAGCCGCGCAGGGTCGTGCTGACCGTCATGCGCCGCAGCCAGGCCGTGGCGCTGCGCAACTACATCCGGCAGGTGGAGCCCGGCGCGTTCATGATGATCACCAACTCCTCGGAGATCATAGGCAAGGGTTTCCGCGGCCTCAACTGACTGTGAAGTTTTGAAAAAGTCGCCCGCAAACGCCGGAAAAGCGCATAATTTATGGTTGTATTCACAAAATGGCTGTGTTATAATATCTTCGTATGGGTATCGGCAATAGACATTCATGCGCAGGCGCACAGCCCCCGGCATGAAGAGTGGGGTTCCCCACTCTTTCGTTTATATACGTAAATCACATTTCGCCGATCCGGTAAAGAGGTCGAATGAAGCACACCCTCTCTGGTTATGTTGAACCCACCGCCCAAAAGCTGGCGGCCTCTCTGGGGCTGGAGCTCGTGGATGTGGAACTGGTCAAGGAGAATACGGGGCGTTTTCTCCGGTTTTTCGTGGATCAGTCCTCAGGCGTGGATCTGGACGCGCTGGAGCGGTTTCACCGCAGCGTCCTGCCGCTGATGGAGGACGTGGAATATGACTACATGGAGGTCTGCTCTCCCGGCGCGGACCGCCCGCTGAAAAAGCCCGCCGACTTTGAACGGGCCAAAGGTCAGCTCGTCGAGGTGAGGCTGTACAAGGCCCTGGACGGCCGGAAGAGCTTCACGGGGGTTTTGGAAGGCCTGATCGACGGCGACGTCGTCATCACCGAGGACGGGAGGCAGATCCGCTTCCCGAAGAAGAGCGTGTCTTTGGTGGCGCCGGTCATCGAGCTGGACGAAGAGGCCATCGACGCGGCGCTTGATGGCGTATTTGACGAAGACGAAGGCCAGCAGGACGGCTTTGAGGCCTGACGCCGGCGCTTTCTACCGATAAATTAACGGAGGCAGTTCCATCTATGAGAGAAAGTTCAAAAAAGCAGGCGCTCAGCAGCACGGCGGAATTCCTGGAAGCCATCAACGATCTGGCCAATGAGCGCCATATCGACCGGGAAATGCTGTACACGGCCATCGAGCAGGCGCTGATGGCGGCGTACAAGCGCAACTTCGGCACGTCCAACGCCAACATGCGCGTATCCATCGACCGTACCCGCGGCGAGATCGAGGTCTACGCCCGCAAGACGGTCGTTGAGGAGGCGACCGATCCGCAGTCGGAGATCAGCCTTGAGGCGGCCCGTGCGATCAACCCGATCTACGGCCTGGGAGACCTCATCGAGGAGAAGATAGAGCCCAAGGACTTCGGGCGCATCGCGGCGCAGACGGCCAAGCAGGTCGTCGTCCAGAAGATCCGTGAGGCGGAGCGCGGCGGCATTTACAACGAATACATCGAGAAAGAAAACGAGATCCTCACGGCTGTCGTGCAGCGCGTCGAGAATAAAGAGGTCTACGTTGAGCTCGGCCGCACGGAGGGCGTTCTCGAGGCGTCTCAGCAGATGCCCGGCGAGGTCCTCCATCCCAACGACAGGGTGAAGGTCTACGTCCTCGAGGTCAACAAGACCAACCGCGGCCCGCAGATCATGGTATCCCGCGTGCACTCAGGCCTGATCAAGCGCCTGTTTGAAATCGAAGTGCCGGAGATCCAGTCGGGCGTCGTGCAGATCAAGTCCATCGCCCGCGAGGCCGGTTCCCGCACGAAGATGGCCGTCTTCTCGACGGATCTGATGGTCGATCCGGTGGGCGCGTGCGTCGGACCGCGCGGCATGCGCGTCGAAAACGTCGTCAATGAGCTGAAGACCGAGAAGATCGACATCATTCGCTGGTCGTCCGATCCGGCGGAATACATCGCCAGCGCGCTCAATCCCGCGCGCGTGCTGAACGTCGCGATCAACGAAAAGGAAAAGACCGCGCGCATCGTGGTGCCGGACAACCAGCTGTCCCTGGCCATCGGCAAGGAAGGGCAGAACGCCCGCCTCGCCGCGAAGCTGACCGGCTGGAAGATCGACATAAAGAGTCAGTCCCAGATGGCCGCCGCCATCGAAGAGGCCGAGGAGGCCGAAGGCGCCGAGCAGGACGCCGCGGATCCCGCCCCGCAGGACTGAAGAGCGGTCAAATAAGCTAAAAAAGGAGGCGGCCCGATGCTCAAACCGAAGAAAATTCCAATGCGGCAGTGCAAGGGCTGCCGTGAAATGTTCCCCAAGAGGGAGCTCCTGCGCGTGGTCAGATCGCCCGAGGGAGAGATTTCCCTCGACATGGTGGGGAAAAAATCCGGCCGCGGCGCCTATATATGCAAAAACGTCGAATGTTTTCAGAAGGCGCGCAAGGCCCGGTCTCTGGAACGGGAGCTGGAATGCGCCATCAGCGACGAAGTTTACGATCAGCTCAAGGCTCAGCTGATCGAAGCGCAAGTATGAACAGGGCGCTGGGAACGCTGGGCATGGCGCAGAGGTGCGGACGGGTGATCTGCGGCGAGGAGCCCTGCAGAACGGCTGTCCGGTCCGGCAAGGCCCATCTCGTCCTGGTGGACGAAGGCGCGTCCGCCGGATCCCGCAAGGCACTGGCCGACACGTGCGCCTACTATGGCGTGACGCTGCGCCTCCTGCCCCCGCAGGCCCTCGGAAAGGCGCTCGGCCGCCCGGGCCGCATGGCGGCGGCCGTCACGGATCCGTCTTTTGCAGACCGGCTGAGCCGGATGCTCGAGCAACAAAGCAAACCCGACACCGTGGAAACGGATGAAAAACAGGACGCTGAACCGTCCATCGAATGAATCTTAAGGAGTGCATGCAGGGAATGGCCAAAGTCAGGGTGCAAGATGCCACCAGAGAGCTCAACGCCGATGTCAGCAAGGTGTACGAGGCTGTTTCGAAGTCCCGCAAACAGGCGCAGGAAGCGCTCAATTCTCTGAGGAAGATGGAAGACGCCATCCGCGCCGAGGAGAAAGCGCTTGAGGAGCAGAGAGAACGCGAGGAACTCAAGCGTCAGCAGGAAGCTGCCGCCGCGTTCCTGACCGCGTATTCGAGCGACGCGTCCACGGAAGAAGCCGAACAGCCCGCGCCGGAGCCCGTGTCCGCGGAACCGCCTGAGACCGCCGCGGCGCCGACGCCCGAGCCGGAAACCAGTCCCGAGCAGCAGAAGGAGCCCGAAGCGGAGCCCGCGCCGGCCGTTCAGGCGAAGGCGGAACCGGCTCAGAAACCGCAGACGGCGCAGCAGCCTGCACAGCAGCCCGTTCAGAAGCCGCAGTCCGCTCAGCCGGGCCGTCCGGCGCAGCCGGTTC
>JAFRLF010000078.1 GCA_017431365.1 Clostridia bacterium
CACCAGCCCCGCGCCGCCGCGCAGCGCGCTCTCGGCGCACAGCGCCGCCGAGCCCGCCATGCCCATCGAGCCCGCGACGATCAGCAGCCGTCCGCAGTCGCCCTTGTGCATGTTCCTGCGTCGCGCCGGCATGAGCCGCGCCGCGTCAGCGTCCTCCATGGCGAAGAGCGCGGATTCGGGATCCGCTTCGCCGAGCCCCAGCGGGACGACAGCGATTTCACCGCAGGCGTCCAGACCGTCGCCGAGCAGATGGCCGTATTTCCGGTACTCGAACGTCACGGTCAGGTCGGCGTGAACGCATTCGCCCATGCGGCGTCCCGTATCGGGGTTGAGCCCGGAGGGGATGTCGACGGCCATGACATAGCTGCCTGCCCGCCTGTCCTCATTGACGCGGCGGATGCCCTCGAGCATGTCGCCCTGAACGGGACGGTTCAGGCCGATGCCGTACATCGCGTCGACGCAGACGTCCGGCCTTGGAAGGTCAGACGGACTCTGGCAAACGGCGACGCCCAGATGGACGGCTTCTTCGTACATCGCACGGGCATCGGCCCTGTCGACAGACGGGAGCTGCGGCGCTACGACGGTGACATCGGCGCCAGCCGAACGGGCCAGCCGGGCGACGCCCCAGCCGTCCCCACCGTTGTTGCCGCTGCCGCAAAAGACGTATACGCTTCGGTGAGAAAGCTCGCCGTAACTCTGGCACAGCGCGTCGAAGGCCCCCTGCGACGCCTTTCGCATCAGGGGAAGAGAGGCGTTTCCCTGAGAGAAGAACCGCCGTTCCAGTTCAAACATTTGACGTGAAGAGATCAGCATTTCCATAAGACACGAAGACCCCTTATTCACAGTTTTGGGTTATGGGAGGAATAGCGTATGTCCGAGGATTTTCACAGCGCGAGGCACTGGGCCTGGGCGCTGATGGGCGAGGCTCTGACGGAAGGCAGTCTCGCCGTCGACGCGACGATGGGCAACGGGCACGACACGCTGCGCATGTGCCGCCAGGTGGGCGGAGCGGGGCGCGTCTGGGCTTTCGACATTCAGACTCAAGCGCTGGAGGCGACGGCAAAGCGCCTTGAGGAGGCCGGCATGAGAGAGCGCGCCACGCTGATCCTCGACAGCCACGCCCGCATGGCCGATTACGTCACAGAACCTGTCGACGGGGTCATGTTCAACCTCGGATGGCTGCCTGGACAGGATAAATCCCGCCGGACGCTGCCTGAGAGCACGCGCGCCGCCATAGACGCGGCGCTCACCCTCCTGAAGCCGGGAGCTCTTCTCACGGTGTGCGCCTATCCCGGACACGAGGAAGGACGCGCGGAGCGGGACATGCTCATGAAGTGGGCCTCTGAACTTGACCCGAAGCGCTACGACGCCATGCTCAGGACGTATCTCAACCAGCCGAACGACCCGCCGCTTTTGTTTGCCGTCAGGCGGCGGCTCTGATCAACTCTCGATCACGGCGATGGCCGCGGCCGTGTCTTTATCGTGCGTGATGGAGACGAAGACGCCCTTTCCGCCCATCAAAACCAGGCGCTCGAGAGCGCCGTTGGTCAGCGCGGCGCGCGGCGCGCCGAGATCGTCCGTCGCGATGCCGATGTCGCTCATGCCGAAGCCTCGAAATCCCGTGCCCAGCGCCTTGGCTACGGCCTCCTTGGCTGCGAAGTATCCCGCCGCCGTCTGCGCGCCCTTTTGGGCGATGGCGGTGCGCTCCGCTTCGGTGTACACTCTGAGGAGAAACCGGGGATGGCGCTCGATGGCCGCTCTGACGCGCTCGATGCCGATGATATCGATTCCCAGACCGATGATCATACGCCGTCCTCCTATACGTAACCCATGACGCCGCGCACAGACACGTCGCCGGCGCGCACTGTTTCCTCGCGGCCGTCTTCGCGGCGGACGAGCAGGGAACCGTCGCCGTTGAGAGCCAGAGCCGCGGCCGTATAAGTCTCACGCGCCGCGACGACCTGGACCGGCCGGCCGAGCGTGACGCAGCGCTGTTCGTAGGCTGGCATCAGGGCGTCGGTTCCGCCGCGCGCCCAGACGTCGTACCACGCCTCATAGGCCCGAGCCAGGGGCTTCAACACTTCAATCCGGCTCAGAGGGCGTCCGACTGTCTCGCGCAGGCATCCTGCCCAGGGCGCGGCGTCGGGGTCCGGGCGGCCGTTCACGTTGACGCCGATGCCCATCACCGCATAGTCGATCGCGTCGCCGGAGAGGCCAGTCTCCATCAGCATGCCGCAGACTTTCCTGCCGGAGACGACGATGTCGTTCGGCCATTTGACGGCGGCGTCCGCGCCGATCGAACGGCAGGCGTCGCACACGGCCAGCGCAGCGACGAAGATCAGCGCCGCGCCATTCTCAGCCTTCAGTCCTTCGGGGCGGAGCAGGACGCTCATGAGCAGCGCATTGCCGGGTTCGGCGTCCCAACTGCGGTTCAGACGTCCCCGTCCGCTGATCTGCCGGTCGGCGACGATCAGCGCGCCGTGTGGAGCCTTTGCTGGAGGTTCGCCGCCCAGGACACGGGCCCGGATGTTGGTGGAATCGATGGTGTCGTAGCATTCGACGTATTGCCCGAACCATTGGCCGGTCAGGGCTTTGCGGAGGGCGGATTCCGCCTCCGCGTTTCTGGAAAAGTTCATTTCGGTGGTCTCCGATTCGTTGGAAAATGTGTTTTATATGACGAGCTTATTATACCATCGGGCCACGCCGGCGGTCAATTCCGATTCTGAATGGGATCGGGACGGCTCCGGCGTCCCTGTAGAAAGGAAAAAGCGATGACATGTCAGAATGAAGAGGTCCTCCGCGCGCGCGAGCGCGTAGCCCTGTCCCTGAGACGGTTTGACAATCACGAACCGCGATTCCCCTATTACGAGCTGATGCTTGAGGGGCGTCTTCAGGAAATCCTATCGAGCCTGTCCGCGTTTGAATTGCCCGACGTATACCGCTTTGTCACCTATGAGCGCGGCGACGAACGGCACTGGATCGACATCGAGAAGTCGGCAAGGGAATTTGAGACATACACGGACGGCGAAGCGGCCTGGCAGAAGTATTACGCGGGTCACGAGGACGAGCTGCCCGGGCGGATGTTCTTTGTGACAGACGCGGGAGGTGAAAAGGTCGCGACGGCCACCGCGTATTACGATGTCCGCCGCCCCGACGATGGCGTCAACGCGATGCTGCACTGGGTCGCCGTAAAGCGAGAATGCCAGGGCCGCGGCCTTTCAAAGCCGCTCGTCGCGCGGGCGCTTCAGAGAATGGCGGAGCTGGGGTATGAGCGCGCCGTCATTCCGACGCAGACGACCACCTGGCTGGCCTGCAAGGTGTACCTCGACCTGGGCTTTTTGCCCATCCCGAAAAACGCCGAGCGCAGCCGCGCGGGCTGGGAGATCGTCCGCGCCCTGACGATGCATCCCGCCCTCAAGGCTTTCGGTGAAGCAGACCTCTCGGCTTATGACGCGTCCAGGGCTTGATCGCCGCGCGGATCCAGCGTAGCGGCGACTTCCTCCATCAGGGGGAGGGACTTTTTGACCAGATCCTCCGCCGACATGGGCGGCATGTTGATCATCAGCACGGGCGGCTGAGTCGCCGAGAGTATGAGCTGTTTTTTGTATTTTGTCAGGAGCATGACCAGCTTTTCGACGTCGGGCTTCGCGGTCGGGGCGAACCGCATGGCGAGGAACCCCTTTTTGATCGACACATTGTCCACGCCGATGCGGCCGGACAGCCCCTTCAGATGCGCGATGTTGACGAGATTGATCACGGGCCTCGGCGGGTCGCCGAAGCGGTCGATGAGCTCCTCCAGCATGTCGGCGCGCTTGTCGGCGTCGTCAACGAGGGCAACCTTTTTGTACACGTCGATGCGCTGCTTGTCCGAGGTGACGTAATCTCCCGGCAAAAACGCGTCGAGGCGAATCTCCATCTTTGTCTGGATGTCGCCGAGTTTCACGTCGCCACGGAGCTTCTGTACGGTCTGTTCGATCATCTTGACGTACAGGTCGTAGCCGACGCTGGCCATGTGTCCGCTCTGGGCGTTGCCGAGGAGGTTCCCCGTGCCGCGGATCTCCAAGTCGCGCATGGCCACGCGGAATCCGGCCCCGAATTCGGTGAACTCGCGGATGGCGTCCAGGCGCTTGTCGGCGTTTTCGGAGAGGACCTTTCCCGGCTGGATGGTCAGGTAGGCGTACGCCAGGCGGTTGCTGCGGCCCACGCGGCCCCGGATCTGATACAGCTGCGCCAGGCCGAAACGATCCGCGTCGATGACGATCAGCGTGTTGGCCTTCGGCACGTCGAGGCCCGCCTCGATGATCGTCGTACAGAGAAGGACGTCGTACTTCCCGTCGTAGAAGTCCAGCATCACGTCCTCCAGGACGTGCTCCTTCATCTGCCCGTGGCCGATGGCGATGCGCGCCTCCGGCACCAACTGGCGCAGCCGCTCGTAAAACCGTTCGATGGACTGAACGCGGTTGTACAGCACGTAGACCTGTCCGTCGCGGCCCATTTCCCTGAGGATCGCGTCGCGCACCAGGCCGTCCG
>JAFRLF010000079.1 GCA_017431365.1 Clostridia bacterium
GGGCTCTCCAAGCTCATCAACGAAAAGGGAGCGGACTATCTCTGCGGTGAAAACGGCTCCGGCCTCTCCGGCGGCGAGCGACAGCGGATCTCCATCGCCCGGGCGTTGCTGCGCAAGACGCCCGTGCTCCTTGTGGACGAGGCCACGGCAAGCCTGGACGCGGAGACCTCTTTTGAGGTGCTGGACGCGATTCTGAAGTTGGACGGCTACACCCGCGTCATCGTCACCCACGATCTGGACGAGAACACCTTGCGCCGCTGCACCGGTCTGTTCGCGCTGAAAAATGGAGAGGTTTCGGAACAAGGGACTTTTGATGATCTCATGACGCAGAAGGGTTACTTCTATTCGCTGTTCACCGTCTCCCAGAGATAATCTGATTGTTTTGATGAAGTCAGAAATGACTGATTCTGCTCTCACCCTGTTTTGACTTGGCAACCCCTATCTCCAAATTATAATGCCCATGCTTCCTGCTGGGGAACACACAATTAATATCCGGGATGCAAAGACTTGCATGGCATAGGCCCCAGGCCGCGGTGCGCCTGAGCTGCCGCTAATGCTTCGGCCGCTATCAAACGCCGATACCACCTCAGACAATATCAATTCAGATACAGGAGCCGCTTTTGCACATGACGCACGCGGGAGCGCCTGACCGGCGCTCCCGCGTGCGTTTGCCCATTTCGTTATCCAGGATATGTCAAAGTTTAAGTCAGGGTTTTCCGGCCTCGATCAGAGGCGCAAGCGCTTCCTCGGGCTGCTCTATGGCCTGCTCGAAGGTCAGCTGTCCGCCCATCGCACTCATGGTCACCCGACTGCCAATGTGAATGTGCCCGAGAAGTATCTCGTCGCTCAGGGCGTCCTCCACCATGCGCTGGATCGCCCTGCGCAGGGGTCTCGCGCCATAGACGGGATCGAAGCCGCTCTCCGCCAGCAGGTCGACAGCCTCGTCGGTGATGTCCATGGAGATGCCCTGAACGCTCAGCCGCTCCGATACCTGCCTGAGCATCAGGCGCGTGATCTGGCGGATCTCCTCGCGTTCCAGCTCGTGGAAGACGATGATCTCGTCCACGCGGTTTAGGAACTCCGGCCGGAAGATCTGCTTGACCTCGGCCATGATGTTGTCCCTCATGGTCTGGTAATCCTTGCCGACGGCTTCCGAGCTGCCAAAGCCCATACTCTTCTGCTTGCGGATGGTATGCGCGCCGGCGTTGCTGGTCATCACGATGACCGTATTCTTGAAATCCACGACCCGGCCCTGTCCGTCCGTCAGGCGTCCGTCGTCCAGTATCTGCAAGAGGATGTTGAACACATCCGGATGTGCCTTTTCCACCTCGTCGAACAGGAGTACGCTGTAGGGCTTTCTGCGCACCTTTTCGGTGAGCTGGCCGCCCTCGTCGTAGCCCACGTATCCGGGCGGCGAACCGATCATGCGCGCCACGGTGTGCTTTTCCATATACTCGGACATGTCCATGCGGATCATGTTGTCCTCGTCGCCGAAGAGGGCCGCCGCCAGCGCCTTGCAGAGCTCCGTCTTGCCGACGCCCGTGGGTCCCAGGAAGATAAACGATCCGATGGGCCGATGGGGATCTTTGAGCCCGGCCCGAGCGCGGCGCACAGCCTTGGACATGGCCGTCACCGCCTCGTGCTGACCGATGACCCGCTCGTGCAGCGTCTGTTCGAGGTGAACGAGACGTTCGGATTCCGCTTCGGTCATGCGCTTTACAGGCACGCCCGTCCACGCGGCTGTGACCTCCGCCACCTGGTCTTCGTCCACGACGCCGACCTTTTCCTCACGCGAGGCCTCCCAGCTGCGCCTGATATCATCCATCGCCTCGACCAGGGTCTTTTTCTGGTCGCGCAGCTGCGCCGCCTGTTCAAAATCCTCGTCCGCGATGGCCCTCTCTATGGTCTCGCTCAGATCCTGCAGTTTAGCCTCATGCTCCGACATGTCCAGCGGCTCGACCACCGCGCGCAGGCGCACGCGGGCGGCCGCCTCGTCGATGAGATCAAGCGCCTTGTCGGGCAGAGCCCGGTCTGTGATATACCTCTCGCTCAGGCTGACGGCGCTCGTGATGGCGGCGTCGGTGATCGTGACCTTGTGATACGCCTCGTACACGCCGCGCAGGCCCTTGAGAATCTCCACGGCTTGCTCCGCCGTGGGCTGTTCCACCATGACGGGCTGGAAGCGCCTCGCGAGCGCGCCGTCCTTCTCGATGCGCTTGTGGTACTCGCTGAGCGTGGTCGCGCCGATCAGCTGCAGTTCGCCGCGCGCCAGCAGCGGCTTCAGGATATTCGCCGCGTCGAGCGCGCCTTCGCTGGCGCCCGCGCCGACGATCGTATGCAATTCGTCCACGAAGAGGATGATGTTTCCTGCCTTGACGACCTCGTCCACCGTGCTCTTCAACCGCTCTTCGAACTCGCCGCGGTACTTCGCGCCCGCCACCATAGACGTCAGATCCAACTGGACGAGGCGCTTGTCCCTGAGCGGCTCCGGCACATCGCCGTCGACCAGACGCCGCGCCAGGCCTTCGACCACGGCGGACTTGCCGACGCCGGGCTCTCCCAGAAGCGCCGGATTGTTTTTGCGCCGCCGGCAGAGGATCTGCATGATGCGCTCGATTTCGGTCTTGCGGCCCACAACCGGGTCCAGCCTGTTTTCCCGCGCCATCTTCGTCAGGTCGCGGCTGTACTGGTCGATGGACGGCGTCTCCGATTCAGGCGCGTCGGCTTCGGTTTGGCCGCCGCAGGCCTGGATCAGCGCGGCGCGGGCGTCGGCCGGATTGAGGCCGAGCCGCATGAGCGCCTGGGTCGCCACGCACTCGCGCTCGTTGAGAATGGCCAGGAGCAGATGTTCCGTCCCGACGTAATTCTGGTTGAGGTCGCGCGCCTCTTTGGCGCTCTGTTCCAGCACTTTGCGCGTGCGCGGGGCGTAGGTCATGGTTTTTCCGGGAGTATCCTCCCCCATGCCGACCATCTGCATCACCGTCGAGCGCACGTCGTCGATGGATATCCCATTCAGCACCGCGCCGGCCCGACCGGGATCGCGCATCAGGCCGAGGAGTAGATGCTCCGTCCCAACATAGTTGCGACGCATGCTCTGCGCTTCTTTTTGCGCGGCGACGAGAGCGCGCTGGGCTTTATCGGAAAAACGAGAGAAAATAGCCATTTAAACCTCCAAATCAATGTTCCGGGAGTATGAGAGCCATTTCGCGGCGCATGGCATTCGCGCGCATTTCGTCACGCTGCCTGTCAGAGAGGACGGCGTCGCTCCTGAGATTCAGGGCCGCGTCCGAGAGATTCAGCCGGAGCTGATCCAGCGCCTCAAACGGCATTTCGACAAGGCCGCTCGCCGCCGCGAAGCGCAGCTGCGACACGCGCAGACACATTTCCTTTTCATTCATGAGGCGGGCCGCTTCGATAACCGCCAGATCGCGGAATACCCTGTCCTCCAGCAGGAGCAGATCGGAATTTTTCCACTTCCCGCGGATGTCGCGCTCCGTCGTCACGAGCTCCTCCACCGATTCGCTGAGCGACAAAAGCGCGTCCTCCGGCGTCGAGGAAAGCGTTACGTCATGAACCAGGCGGTACATGCCGTCTCCAGGTTCTCCAAGATCCGTCCTCAGGGGCTTAAGAACCTGCCCCCGGCCCTTGAGCTTCGCCGCCAGTTCATCCCGCTTCTGCGTCGCGGTGATCATGGGCAGATGCAGCGTCACCGCCGCCGTCATGCCCGCGCCGCACATCAGGGGGTTGACCGTGAGATAGCCGAACTGGGCGTCACGGGCATAGCGCGCGCCGTGTCCGATCCAGCTGTCCGCCGCCATGGCAAGGTCAGCCGCGCGCTGCAGCTGAAACCCCGGCATCATGCCGTCGATGCGCAGGTGATCGAGCTCGTTGATGTAGATGCCGATGGTCTTTCCCTTCGCGAGAAAGGCCGCCCCGCGCGAAACGCGCTTTCCAAGCTCGGGCGTGATCTGCCCGCTCTCCGCCATCCAGGCGCGCTGCGCCGCATCCACGCCCGACATGCTGATATAGGTGAACTCGTTTCGATGGCCCGTATTGATGAGTCCCTCTTCCACGCGGGCGATGTTGTCATAGGCGTCCGAATCGCTCATGGCGCTGTCAAAGGGGACGGCCGCGAAATTGCGCAGCAAGGTGACCCTCGTCGACACGCAGACATCCGCCCACGGGGCCGCGTATTCATTCATGGGTTCGACCCTCCAGTTGACTCTGCACCAACCTGATCTGATCCCGCAACTGGGCGGCCAGCTCGTAATTCTCGCCGTCTACGGCGGCCTTCTGAGCCTTTTTCAGACGAATGATCTCCATCCGACCCGAGAGCGTGCCCTGACTGCCGGTGTCCTCAATTCCGGCGTATATTCCGGCGCCGACGCGCTTTTTCAGCCACTCCGTCAACGGCGCGCGGAACGCCTCATAGCAATCGGCGCAGCCCATCCGCCCCGTCTTGTGGAAAATGGCGTACGACGTCCCGCAGGTCGGACATGTGAGAGCGGGAATGGGCTCGTTTTCCGGCTGCTGCGCGGCTTGCTCCGCCCTCTGTCTGAAGAGCATGCCCAGCTTGTCGGCCAGGGCCGACATGTGGACGGAGAACTCCTTGCGGCGGGACGCGCATTCGTGACAGAGGTTGATATCCTGCTTTTCGCCGTTGATCACGGCGGTGACATGGATCGCCGCCGGCCTCTGGCCGCACTCGTCACAGAGTATCACGCCTTATCCCCCCTCTGAGCGTTTCTGAAGACCTGTTTGAGCATGCTCTTCAGCACAGACGCGCGCAGTACGTTTTTCGCGCTGACGGGCAGCGCCAGGGCGTCCTGCTGCATCGCGGAACGCATGATCAGCGCTTCGTTGCGCGTCACGAGCTGCAGATCGAGCAGGTGCTTTATGATGGCCACAGCGCTCTCCTCGTCGATCTCCCCGCCGATCTGATTCATCAGCACGCTGAGGAGGTTGTCCTCGTTGCGCTGACACATGCGAACGATGCGGACATATCCCCCGCCGCCCCGCCGGCTCTCGATGACGTAGCCGTGATTGATGGAAAAGCGCGTCGCCAGGACGTAGTTGATCTGTGAAGGCGCACAGCCGAAGTGCTGCGCGAGCTCGTTGCGCCGCAGCTCCACCTGCGTTCCCTCTTCCATCAGATCTTTTATGAATTTTTCTATGTTGTCGCTCAGTTGCGCCATGACAACCGCCTCTATTCTGACTTTCTTTGACTATTATACCGGTATTCGCCTCAATGCGCAAGAGTTTGTGCTCATTTTTTACACAAACACAATCAACGGCGGTTCATCGCGGTCACTGCGCGGATATAGCCAAAGGCCCGGAGAAGGCGCAAATCCTCCCCCGGACCGGTTGGTAAAGACATGA
Organism: Clostridia bacterium; assembly: GCA_017431365.1. Classification (GTDB taxonomy): domain Bacteria; phylum Bacillota; class Clostridia; order Christensenellales; family Aristaeellaceae; genus Firm-10. The sequence goes on from JAFRLF010000079.1 coordinate 5,380, forward strand.
ATGTCGGGCGCGGTTTACAGTTCGGACAGCTGATCCTGCTCGACCTGAGTGATGCCCGCCGTGGTGAGGATGCTCCCGGCTTTTACGTCGTCGGGTACTTTCAGGACCATGTACGCGTTATCGTACTTTCCCGCGAAGGCGTACATGTATTCCACATTGATGTTCGCCTGAGACAGCACATCGAGCACGCCGTTGAGGCTGCCGGGGGTATTATCAATGGCCACGGCGATGACCGGGGTGATCGCCGAGACAAATCCAGCGTCCTTGAGGACGGACATCGTGTCCAGAACGTCGTCCACCAGAATCCTGGCTATGCCGAAATCGCTGGTCTCCGCCAGGGAGAAGGCGCGCATGTCAATGTCGCTGTCAGCCAGCGCCTTTGTCATATTCAGAAGGCTGCCAGGCTTGTTCTCGAGAAAAACGGAAATCTGTTTCACGCTCATGACACTGCCTCCTCCTTAAATCTTTCTCTTGTCGACGACGCGGACGGCTTTGCCCTCCGAGCGCGCGATGGTCTTCGGCGCGACGAGAGATACCTTGGCCGTGATGCCAAGCATCGCCCTGAGGCCGTCGGCCAGCTTCTTCTGACGGGCGGTGATCTCGCCCATGTTGTCCGTAAACATCTCGGGCGTCATCTCGACCTGCACGTCGAAGGTGTCGGTGTTGTTGACGCGGTCGACGATGATCTGGTAGTTCGCCGGATACCCCTGATTGAGCAGCACCGTCTCGATCTGGGACGGGAACACGTTGACGCCGCGAATGATGAGCATGTCGTCCGTGCGGCCGCGGGGCTTGCTCATCTTGACGTGCGTGCGCCCGCAGGAGCACTTCTCGTGGCTGAGGACGCAGATATCGCGCGTCCTGTAGCGCAGCAGGGGGAAGGCCTTCTTCGTAATGGCGGTGAACACCAGCTCGCCCTGCTGACCGTCGGGCAGGTTTTCGCCCGTCACAGGGTCGATGACCTCGGCGATGAAGTGATCCTCGTTGATGTGCATGCCGCTCTGCGCGGAGCACTCGAAGGCCACGCCGGGGCCGCTCAGCTCGGTCAGGCCATAGATGTCGTACGCCTTGATGCCGAGCGTCTGCTGAATGGACTGGCGCATCTCCTCGGACCACGCCTCCGCGCCGAATATGCCGGCCTTCAGCGGGATCTGGTCTGGCGTCAGGCCCATTTCCTTCATGGTCTCGCCCATGTACGCGGCATAGGAGGGCGTGCAGCACAGGATCGTCGCCTGCAGGTCCATAATGAACATGATCTGCCTCTCCGTATTGCCGGAGGATGTGGGAATGGTCAGACATCCGACCTTGTGGCTGCCGCCGTTCAGGCCGGGGCCGCCGGTGAACAGGCCGTAGCCGTAGGAGACCTGACAGACGTCCTTGTTCGTGCCGCCGGCCGCGGTGATGGCGCGGGCGCAGCAGTCCTCCCAAAGGTCGATATCGCTCTGCGTGTAGAAGGCCACGACTCTTTTGCCCGTCGTGCCGGACGTGGACTGGATGCGCACGCAGTTCTCCAGCGGCTCACCCAGCAGGCCATAGGGATAGGCGACGCGCAGGTCTTCCTTAGAGAGGAAGGGCAGTTTTTTTAGGTCATCCGTGGATTTGATGTCGTCGGGCGTCAGGCCCTTTTCTTCCATTTTTTTGCGGTAATAGGGCACATTTTCCCATACATGGCGCACCTGAGCGACAAGCCGCTCGTCCTGCCATGCTTTGATCTGTTCTCGGCTAGCTGTTTCGATTTCCGGCTGATAATACCTTTCCATGGGAATCAACTCCTCCGCCTGAACGAAAAATGATCCAAAAGTATAATTATACTCAGGATGGGTGTTATTATACATTTGCAAATACGTCAATTCAACTGTTTTTTTGTTATGCTTCCGTAATTGACCCGGCGGTCTCGGACCTTTGAAAAAAGCAGGTCCTTGCCTCCCTCACGGAAGGTTTGGGCCTGCGCCGTTCTTGGGAAAGATATCAGCAGGTGACCTCAGTCCACGCTCCGTCGTTGAGCGCCGAATTGCGTTCCGCCGTTGCGATGCATATGGTGCGGTACGTGGATTCGTTGTCGCTGATTTCGATGGGCTTGTCGTTGGTCACAGCGTCGATGAAATAGCAGATCTCGCGGTAATATCCGTCGTCGCCGCCGCAGTCATCCGCCTTGAAGGCCTTGCCCTCCACGGGATAGACCCAGGTCTCTCCGCCCTTGAACACCACGGTGCCCTTTTCAAAGTTGGCGCGGAAGGTCATTTCAAAGGGGATATCCGAGCTGTTCATCGACCAGTCGTCCGCGCTGTTGACGATAAAGCCGTCGTAGCGGTAATTGGTGGTCACAGTGTCGAAGCCGCCGCCGGGGTTGACGTTGCGTCCCAGCGTCGATACGGCCTTGGGCGTGCCGAACAGCCAGTTGATCGTGTCGACGTCATGAACATGCTGATCCAGAAGACACCCGCCGGAGCGCGTCTCGTCGAGCAGCCAGTCCTGATACGACCACTTCGGCCAGCCGCCTCCACGGAAGAAGTAGCAGAACACCGGCTTGCCGAATTCGCCGCTGTCCACATAGTGCTTGAGCGTCTCGTACGCTGGCCAGAATCTCAGGCACTGGGCGATCATCAGCTTTTTCCCGCTGGCCTTCGCCGCGTCGATCATCATGCGGCACTGGGTGGGATTGATGGCCATGGGCTTTTCGCACAGGACGTGCTTGCCCGCCTTCAGCGCCTTGATAGCGTAATAGCTGTGCAGATACGTCGGCAGGGCGATGTCAACATAGTCCAGTTCCTCGTTCGCGATCATTTCGTCAAAATCCGTATAGAGGTGATAGCGCGTAAAATCGTATTTTGACTGGCCGAGATTTCCCATATTCCCGCCGATGAACTGACCGTGGAACTTCTTTTCGTCCACGTCGCACAGGGCAGTCAACTGGACGCCCGCTCCCTCGTCCATGAGGCGCAGGTACTGATCGAGGTGTCCTCTGCCCATAAATCCGATGCCTACAAGACCGACCTTAAGCATATTCATCTCTCCTCTTTATGTGTTTTTCCGGATTACAGTCCCATTATACCACCAATGAGCATAAAGGCAACGCCTTTTTTTGCCTTTCTCGGCGGCGGTATACAACCGAAAATTCGCTTGTCATCACACAGGGCATCTGCTACAATAATTCAGCAGCCGGCATGCGGTCAGCGTGTCCGGCTTGTTGACTTGTCTTCAAAAAAGAGGGTTGCACCGCATGGTGTTCAACAGTTTTGGGTTTATCCTCGTCTTTTTTCCGCTCTGCTTTATACTCATCCGGCGGCTGCCAAAAACCCTGATGCCTTACGCGCTCATCCTGTTCAGTCTGGCCTTTTACGGACTGAACGTCAGGCAGAATCCCTGGCAGTGGATCCCGCTGCTCGGACTGACGGGACTTGGCGCGCTGGGCTTTTACTGTGTCCGGCGGACGCGGAGCCGCGCGCTGTGCGCGCTGTTTGTCGCGCTGACGGCGCTGCCCCTTTCAGCCGTCAAGCTCTCCGGACTGTTCATGAAATCGCCCCTGCCCCTGCCTCTCGGCATGAGTTTTTATACCTTTCAGCTGATCGCCCTGCTCATTTACGCCCGCGTCGGAAGCCGGGGCACGGCGCTGGACGCCGCGGCGGGCGCGCTCATGTTCCCCAAGCTCATTTCCGGGCCGATCGCCGATCCGGAGGATCTGATCCGCACGGTCAGGTCGCCCCGCAGGCGCAGAGCCGACATCGATACAGGCCTTTCCCGGTTCATATTGGGCCTGTGCGCCAAGGTCATCATCGCGGATCATCTGTCCGGCGTCTTCGGGCAGATCCGCACTTGGGGCGCGGAGGGCGTATCCGTCCCCATGGCCTGGCTGGGGATGATCTGCTACGCGCTGAGGCTGTACTTTGATTTCTGGGGCTACTCCCTGATGGCTCAGGGCGTCGGCGCCATGCTGGGCTACAGGCTGCCGGACAATTTCGACCATCCCTACTGCAGTCTGAGCATGACCCAGTTCTGGCGGCGCTGGCACATGACGCTCGGCAAGTGGTTCCGCAACTACGTCTACATTCCCATGGGCGGCAGCCGGCACGGCGCGGCGCGCACCCTGCTCGCCACGCTGACGGTATGGCTGCTGACGGGCATCTGGCATGGCGCGGGCTGGAATTACGTCTGCTGGGGGCTCATGATGTTCATCCTGCTGACGGGCGAGCGGTTCGTCTACGGCCGGGTGCTGGAACGCTGCCCGATAGCTGGGCACATATACGTTCCGCTGCTGGCGTCCCTTTCGTGGGTGTTCTTCTCAACGCCGGACATACAGGCGGCTGTTGGGTATTTCCAGCGCCTCGTCGGCCTGAACGGCATGGTGGGAGACGCCGGGGACTGGGTCAAAGCCCTCCGCTGGTGCTGGCCGTATCTGAGTCTGGGGATCGTCTTCAGCACGCCGCTGCCCGGACGGCTCTGGAAAAAGCTCTCCGGCACCGCCGCCGGCTGGCTGATCCTGTTTGATTTGTTCTGGGTTTGCATGTATTTCCTCGCCACCGGCGCCAACGATCCGTTTTTGTATTTCAGCTTCTGATGAAGGGAGATAAGCGCATGTCTCGTCCGCGTAGCCGACAGAATAGAGAAAGGCGCAGGCGCAAAGCCGAACGCTTTTACGCCCTGCCCTGCATGCTGGCCATACTGATCACGGCGTCGATCCTGACCGCCGCGGGGCACGCCCTGCGCGGAGAGGTGGACGACAGTCTCCCGCCATACAGGGACGCGCCGGACATCGCCGTTCCGATGCTGATGCTGAGCGAGGGATACTTTTCAGATCGCAGCGGCACCGCGCAGACACTTGAATACGCGCCTGTCGTAACGGCGATACCCCTGCCGACAGACGCTCTCACCGCGGCGGCGCCCGAACCCTCCGCCGAAACGCTGGCCGCGCGGAGTCCCCTCTCGACGCCCTCGCGCGTGCCGACGCAGACGCCCGCGCCCGTTCCCGCGCCGCCCACGCCCTCTCGCGTGCCGACACCGACGCCTGAACCCGTTATGACGCCAACGCCCGAACCTACACTCCCCCAGCCTACCGCCATAACCCCTGATAACATCACGGAGAGTTACTTTGACCACACGCTGTTTATCGGAGATTCGAAGACCGACGGCATGCGCATGTGGGCGCGGCTCGGCGAAGCGCACTACTTCTGCGGGACGAATTACAGCGCCTACAACATTCAAAACAAGCGGACGTCGGACGAGGCGTTTTCCGACGCCAGCCTGGACTGGGTGCTCAGGCACTTCAGCTACGATCAGATCTACATCCTTCTGGGCTACAACGAGGCGGGTTATCCGCTCGAAAGCCTGCGCAATCAGTTCACCGAGCTCATCGGCTACGTCCACGCGGCACAGCCTAAAGCGCGGATCGTCATCCATTCCGTCATGCACGCCAGCAAGGCCGTGGGCGAAAAGTACGACTACTACAGGCCGTATAACTTCGACCGCATCAACGACATGCTCGAAACCCTCGCTGAGACCGAAGACTGGCTCTACTACGTGGACTGCAACCCGCCCTTCGTCGACGAACAGGGATACCTGCTGAGCGACGTGTCCAACGACGGCGAACATCTGACGCCCACATATACCAAGAAATGGGCACAGGAGATTATGAAAAGAGCCGTCATCCCCGAAACGGCCGAATGATAATGCGCCCCGCCTGAAAAGGCGGGGCGCTGCCATATGCGCGGTCAGACAGGTCTGAGCGGCGCGTACCCTCTGTAATCGCCGAAGGCCGAGCCCCTGGCGAAAGCCGTGGAAACGTGCCCGATGAGCTCCATCGTCAGCCGGTCGCGCACGTCGCGATATGCCGGGTCGTCAAAGAGGTTGAACCACTCGTGGGGGTCGGTTTTCAGGTCGTACAGTTCTCCCCGCAAGGGCGCGTCGTCGAGGACCGTCCCATCCCGGAACAGGATGAGCTTGTACCTGTCCGTGCGCCACATCCAGGCCGGAGCGATCTGGGGCAGCTCCGTCCCCCCGCCGTGGAACTCACAGAACGCGCCGCCGCGGCGCCGGTCGCCCAGCAGGCTCATGCCCGGCCACCGCGGATCCGGCGAGACGCCCGCCGCCTCGCACAGCGTGGGCACGACGTCCACCAGCCCAGCGGGCCGGCCGTCGCGCTGTCCGCGCATCCCGGAAGGCAGCGTGTCCCCCGACAGGATCAGGGGCACGCGCACGCTCGAATCGAAGAGACAGTATTTGCTGTACCTTCCGTCCCGTTCGCCCAGCATCTCCCCGTGATCGGAGCAGAATAAGAAAAGCGTGTTCTTATCGAGGCCCTTTTCCCTGATCTTGTCCAGCACGCCGCAGATCAGATGGTCCATAAAGGTGCAGTTCGCGTAATAGCGCAGGACGATGCGCCTCTTCTCCTCAGGCGAAAGCGGATCGATGACGACTTTTCGGTTGTAGTGCACGCCGTGAAGCGAGGCGCTGACCTTCATCGCCGCGGCGATGTGCGTGTCCGGTTCGTCCGTCCAGGGCGGGCTCGGCGTGTCCGGAATGGCGTCAATATCATACATTTGCTCAAACTGCGGCGGTATGTTGAAGCCCGCGTGCGGCTTGATCAGGGAGAAGTACAGAAACAGAGGCCGGTCTGTCTTCTGGTATCCGTTCAGAAACTCGATGCACTTTTTGTAAATATATCCGTCCCTGTGCTGTTCGATCGGCAGAGCGCTCGGCTTGCCGATATAGCCCAGGGCGTTTTCCTCGCCGGAGCCGAATTCCCGGGTCTCATCATAATACGCCTGAAGGCCCTCGGGATCCTCGTCGCCCATCATGGCGGCGCCCTCCTCCCAGAGGACGGAATTGCGGCTCTGCCCCTCGGCGCGGACGTCAAAACCCCTGCGTGAACCGGGTTCGCCCTTGCGGGCGTTGTTCCAGTGCGTTTTGCCAAACCCGGCGCAGAAGTATCCCGCGTCGTGCAAAAGCTGCGGCAGAGGCACGCCCGGCAGCCGGCTCTCGTCGAGAAGAGCGCCGTTATTGGTCCTCACGCCGGTCTGGGAGGGGTACATGCCGAACATCAGAGAATTCCGGCTCGGCACGCACATGGGGCACTGACAGACAGCCTGAGTGAATAGCGCGCCGTCGCGGGCCAGCGAATCGATGCCCGGCGTGACGACCAGGGGATTGACGCAGCCCATCGCGTCAAAGCGCTGTTGATCCGTCATGATCATGACGATATTCGGCCTGTTATCGGGCATTTTTATGCACCTCATCTGACGTTTGTCTTTCCGCCCCGGCGCAGGACGCCCTGACGATGATTTCCCATTCCGCCTCCTCCTGACAGGTCTCTCCCGCAAGGAGAAGCTGCACCGCGCGGGCGCCCAGGCTCTCCTGCCGGCAGTCCACAGTCGTCAGCGGCGGGTCCAGATAGGGAGAGAAGAACAGATTATCGCACCCCATGACGGAAAGCTGTCCGGGGACGTTCAGGCCATGCTTTTTCGCAGCGGCCATACAGCCCATGGCCACCAGGTCGTTCAGGGCGATGACCGCCGTCGGCCATTGTGTGGGCGGCCGCGTATCCAGAAGCCGGTTCAGGGCCTGTTCGCCGTCCTGCGCCGTTCCCCCGCCGTATAGGCGCAGGGAGGGATCGTAGTCTATGCCGGCAAGGGACAGCCCTTCCACATAGCCCACGTCGCGGCGGATGTCGTCCCTGTCCGCCTCAATCCCCCCGACGAACGCGATCCGCTTGTGCTTCAGCCCCGTCAGGTACGCAACGCACGCGCGCATCAGCTGCGCCATGTTGTGGTAAACCGCGGGATACGCCGTCAGATCCGGCTTGCGTCCGATGAGCACCACGGGCATATGCCGCTTGAGCGCCGTCAGAGACGATATGAGCTTTTCCTGCTGCAGAGGCTCAAGGTACTCGACGAGGATGACCGCGCCGTCCAGAAACCGCTCTTCCAGAAGGGTCGCCAGGTCGAAATCGCTCTCGATCAGGCTCGTAAAGGGGAAGAGCGTCATGGCGTAACCGTTGCGCTGCGCTTCCTCGCTGGCTCCCGTGAACACCCGCGCGTAGTGCGGGTTGAGCAGCTTCGGCAACACGATGCCAAGGGTATTCGTGCGCTTGCTCGTCATGCTCCGGGCCAGGGCGGAAGGCCGGAAATGCAGTCCTTCAATGGCGCTCTGAACCTGCGCCCTGGTCGAAGCGGAGACATTGCTCTCGCCGCGCAGCACGCGGGACACCGTCGTGATGGACACGCCGGCGGCCCTTGCTACGTCGTATATCGTTATCGTGCCTTTTGCGTCGCGATTCATAACTGCCGCCAACTCACCACTCGGCCTTAACCTGCTTAAGGTCGATCACACACACCTGAGCGTTTCCGTTTTCATCCGGATTGTTAAACAGGATCTGGTCGCCCTTGCGGTTGAACGAGGGATGCTGGTGATCCGCGCCGGTCTTACAGCTGCCTGTGGTGGCGATGAGCTTCGTCTTGCCCGTAGCCCGCTCCACGAGAACCACGCCTTCCTGAACCTTGACGCCCAGGTAGGAGATCCGGTCAGCGCACAGCCACTTGCCGTCACGGCTGATGCAGGGGTGCAGCAGCTGCTCGCTTCGCGCCGCGACGTCAAAGTGACGTCCGTCCTTGTCGCCGATGATGATGTTGCCCGTGTGGCGCTCACCCTTCTCCCCGTCGACAAAGCCGGCCGGATCGAGCTTCATGATCGCCATCTCGCTGCCGTCCGCCGCCCAGACCTCATGGGTGATCCACTCGCTGGGATGCTCGACGTAATAGGGCCGCACATAGCCCTCGTTCACGTCGCACATCCAGGTGCGCTGGAAGGCGTCGCCCTCGGTCTCATGAATATAGAAGATGAGGTTTTCGTCCGTGGGGCAGATCTGCGCGTGTCCCAGGCGGAAGTCCGTCTGATAGACGATCTTCGCCTCCTGACCCGGATCCATGATCACCAAGGCGTAGATCTTGTTGGCCAGGTGGTATGAGCAGGCCAGCCGCCCCGTGTTCGCCGCAGTGAGGTGTCCCGTGATGTTGCCGCCCTTCGGCAAATGACCGATGGGCGTCATCCGCATGGTATCGAGGTCTACAGAAAAGACCTCGGTCTCATTTCTGCAGGTGTAACCGATGTTTTTCTCCCTGTCGGTGGCAAAGCCGCGGTACGTATTATCGGTCACGCGAACGATCTCACCGGTCTGCACGTCGGCGCGGTAGCAGCCGCCGTCTTCCTTACCGGGCAGCTGCTGCTTCATAAAGAAGAAGTATTTGTCGTCACACGAGAAGTTCTCACACGTGAAATAGAGCTTGGCGTTGCGCTCCGGACCTTCGGTATACTTCCTGATCTGATAGCCGGTTACGGGATCGCGATATTCGATCATGGTCATTCTCCTCTTTTTATAGTTTTGTGATCTGACCCGCCTTCAGGCAGACGGCGGGCGCGTCGTTGACGCTTATATAGTAATCCTGTGCATTGGGGTTTTCGACGAAGCTGTTGTCCGCCGCGAAGCGCAGGCACTTGTATCCGTCCATATAATCCACATACTCGATGTTTGTACAGTACCAGATGTCCTCATGTCCGCCCATGCGGCGGCAGAAGCCTTCGATCAGGTCCCAGTTGTCCTGGGCGTCGAATTCATAGCTGTGTCCCCATACGTACATGAGGTACAGATATTGCTTTTTATAGAGTCCGAGGAACTGCTCCCCCAGTTCCATAAGGCCGCGGTTGTGATGGCAGGTCGCCGCCCAGCGCAGCGGATCCTCAGGAAGGGCGAAGCTCTGGGTGGATATAACTGTCCTCGAATACCGGATACCCAGGCCCGGGAGCAGAGAGACGATTTCATCGCTCAGCGAGCCATTGGGATACGAAAGGCCCCGCACGGGATACCCCGTCAGCGACTCAAGGGCCCTGCGGTCGTCCAGGATCTCCTGTGCGACCTCGGACAGCGGGCAGCGCGCAATGGTCGGATGCGTTACCGTGTGGCAGGACACTTCGTGTCCGGCGTAAAGAATTTTAACTTCCTCAGCGGACACATGGTCGTTCCCGCCCAGGAAACCGCTGTTCAGATGAAACGTGCCGCGAATGCCGTACTCATTGAAAATGCTCACCAGCCGGCGGTCCGCTGTACGGCCGTCGTCGTAGCTCATGGTGAGGGCCTTGTGCTTTCCGCCGGGAAAGCAGCAATAAACCTTGTTCATATGCGTCCTCCGGTTTACACAGGTTGGGGCTGCCGGGAAGGCAGCCCCAATAGATCAGCAGAGCCAGTTATTACTGAGCGTCGTAGGCAGCCTGATAGTCGGCCAGGATCTGATCGCCGCCCATGGCGTGCCAGGTCTCATAAGCGGCCTTGAGCTCGTCGAGGTCGATGATGTTGGAGATGTACTTCACCTGAGCATCTTCGATGTCCTGAGCCAGGGTCGTGCCCATCATGGTGGCGGTGTCGCTGTCGAAGGTCAGGCAGGGATTGCCGATGACGTACTGGGCGTTGTCCAGCAGGTTCTGAGCGTACTCATCGCGCAGGATGGTGCCGGCGACGGTGGGCGTCAGGTTGCCGTTGACGTTCATGCCCAGCTGGTTCAGGCTGTGCAGGGTGGTGTTGTTGTACTCGGTGTAGGTGTTGGCGTTGTCGGCCTCACCCTCGGGATACGCGTAGCGGAAGCCATCCTCGTGGATCCAGTAGTTCTTGCCTTCGACGCCGCAGTTGATGGCGGTCTGGCCTTCGGCGCTGTTCAGCCAGTCGAGGAAGGACAGCACGGCGGGCAGCTTCTCTTCAGTCACAGCCTTGGTGACGACGATTTCACCGGAGGCGCCGATGTTCTGGGGCCAGATCTGGATCTTGCCCTCGTCATTGGGAATGGCGGTCAGCAGGGCGACCACGGGCGGGTCAGCCGCATAGCCCAGGTTGTCCTCGTACCACTGCTGCAGGCGATGGCCATTGTCCAGGCAGTCCAGGCGCATATAGGCCTTGGGGTTCTCGGAGCGCTCGGCGTCGTTCCAGTTGCCGGACTCAATGGTGATGAAGTCGGGGTCGATGCCGCCGGCGGCGTACAGCTCGCGCAGGAAGTCCAGGCCCTCCTGGAAGTGCTCGTCTTCGAAGGCGGGGTAGATCTTGCCCTCTTCGTCGACGCCGTACTGATAGGGCGCGCCCGCCATGACGGTGGCGATGCCGATGGTGCTGCCCACGTACTTGCACATGTTGATGCAGTAGGTGTCCTCAGCCAGACCGGCCAGAGCGAAGCACAGCTCCTTGAACTCAGACCAGTTGGTGGGCTTTTCGGTGATGCCGGCCTCGGCAGCCTTGTCGCAGCGATAGTAGACGCCGGCGCGGGCGTAGTCACGGGCGCGGTAGATGCCGTACAGGCGGCCGTCGATGGAGATGTTGTCGTAGATGGTCTCCTGACCGGCGGCCAGGTTCGGATAGTCGGCGATGAGATCGGTCAGATCCCAGAAGGCGCCGGCGCGGGCGGAAGAGATCATGATGGCGTCGCGCGGGCCCTGCATGACCATGACTTCGGGCATGTTGGCGGGATCAGCCAGGGTCAGGGAAGTCATTTCGCCGTAAGCGGAGTCGGCGACCCACTTGATGTCCATTTTGACGCCAGTCGCCTCATAGATGGACTGAAGAATGGGGTTGCCGTCTTCCAGGGTCACCCAATCATACTGAGAGTTGAAGTCGGGGAGCATGATCGTGATGGTCATGTCCTCCTTGGCTTCGGCTGACGCGATGCCCGCCAGGGAGAGCATCATGCAAAGCGCCAGAACCAGGGACAGGATCTTTTTCATGGGATTACCTCCTTGTGATATTATGTACAGCCCCAATGGGCCAAGTACCGGAATAAGAGTGAAGATTGCAGAATGAAGCCAGACTATGCGAGGCTTAGCCCTTCAGCGCGCCGACCATGACGCCCTTGACGAAGTACTTCTGGAGGAACGGGTAGACGCACATGATCGGGACGGTCGCCACCACGATGACGGCCATCTTGATGGACTGGGCCGGGGGCTCCACGAAGTTGGGGTCCATCAGGCTCATGTCGCCCGCGGAGGCCTCCGCCTGCACGATGATGGAGCGGAGCAAAAGCTGCAGCGGGTACATCCGGCTGTCCGTCAGGTAGATCATCGCGGAGAAGTAACTGTTCCAGTGGCCGACGGCGTAGAACAGGCCGAACGTGGCCAGCACGGGCAGCGACAGGGGCAGAACGATGCGGACCAGCGTCGTCAGGTCGTTACAGCCGTCGAGATAGGCGCTTTCCTCAAGCTCCTGAGGGATCCCCTGGAAGAAGTTCTTCACGATCATCATGTTGTAAGCCGAGATCGCGCCTGGCAGGATAATGGCCCAGTAGGTGCCGCGCAGCTTCAGGATGCTGGACACCAGGATGTAACCAGGGATCATGCCGCCGGAGAAGAACATGGAGATGATGACCATCGTCAGGATGGGACCGCGGCCCTTCAGATACTTCTTGCTGATGGGATAGGCCATCGTCACCGTAAAGAACAGGTTGATGATCGTTCCGCAGACGGTGATCAGCACGGAATTGCCGAAGGCGCGAATCAGCTTGTTCGACGCAAAGATATACTTGTAGGCGTCCAGCGTCACGTCATGGGGAATGATGAACATCGGCCTCGTCTGCAGCTCGAACTCCGTCGCGAAGGACGCGCCGATGACGTAGATCAGGGGCAGGACGGTCGTGATCGACGCCAGACCCACGATCAGGTAGTTGATGACGTCAAAGAGGATGCTGCCCTTGGAGTTGTAGACGCCCACAGCGCCCTCGTGAGCGACGACCTTCTTGCCGTTCAGGTTCACGGAATTGACCGGTTTTTCCTTTGCCATACTCTGCGCCTCCTTCCTCAATAGAGTCCTTCTTCGCCCAGCATATGGGCGATCTTATTCGTTCCGACGACCATGACCACCGAGACGATGCTCTTCAGAAGGCCCACGGCCGACGCGTAAGAGTACTGGCTGTTCTGAATACCGCTCTGGTACACGAACACGTCCAGCGTCTGGCTGACGGAGCGGTTCTTCGCGTTGGCCATCAGGATCAGCTGTTCATAGCCCGTATCCAGCACCGAGCCCATTCGCAGCACCAGCATCAGCACGATGGTGGAGCGGATAGCCGGCAGCGTGATGTGCCACAGGCGCTGGGCGCGGTTCGCGCCGTCGATCATCGAGGCCTCGTAAAGCTGCGTGTCAACGTTGGTCAGCGCGGCCAGGAAGATGATCGTACCCCAGCCGGTTTCCTTCCAGATGTTCTGGCCGACGATCATCCAACGGAAGAGCTTGGGATCACCGAGGAAGTCGACCTTATGTCCCATCACCTGCGCGGCGAACCGGCCGATCAGGCCGGACGCGCCGAAGATGACATACGTGATGGAAACGACGATGACGATGGAGATGAAGTGCGGTACGTAGAGGAGCGTCTGAGTCAGCTTCTTATACTTCAGGGATCGGATCTCGTTGAGCATCAGCGCCAGGATGATCGGCGCCGGGAAGGTCAGAATGATGCTCATGAACGAAAGGACCAGCGTGTTGACCAGGTACAGCGACCAGTTCGACTTGAAGAAGAATTGGAACCAGTACAGGCCGACCCACTTGCTGCCCGTGATCCCCGAGAACGGCACGTAGTTCTCGAAGGCGATGACGATGCCGCCCATGGGGAGGTACTTGAAGATGATGAAGTACAGAACCCCGGGAATCAGCATGATGTAGAGCCACAGATGCTTGCTGATCTCGGTGCCCAGGCTCGATCCGCCCTTTTTCCGGGGCTTAGCCGGCGTCTTCGCGGCGCTGTCCATAGAGATGATCTCCCTTCTATACAATTCTATTCGCGAATCATGAGTTCCGTCAGCATGAGGAAGGTCAGTCCCTGGCCGTAAGCCGTCGGCGTCACGATGATGTCCTTATAGTGCTGCAGGTTGTGCCCCATGCCTGTGCCGCCGGACACGCCCTGCACGGCGCCGGTCTCGTCGATCTTGCCAATGACGGCTCTGGCCGCCAGCATGCCCATCTCGGAATAGGGCTCCGAAGGCAGCCAGCCGAGGCGCAGACCCTTGAGCACGCCATAGGCGATGCCTGCGGTCGCGCTGGTCTCGGTATAGGTCTCCTCAACGTCAATGAGCGTCGTATACAGGCCGTTCACGCGCTGGTACTTCCACAGGGCGAGGACCTGATCCTGCCAGGCTGAACGGATCATGCGCATGGCGGCGTTGTCGCGGCGGGTGATGTCGTACAGCTCGATCGCCGAGGCTGTAAACCAGGCGTTGCCACGCGCCCAGAAGGCGTTGGCGAAGTTATGGCGGCGGTCGAAGGTCCAACCATGGTAGAACAGGCCCACGACCTTGTCCTGAAGATATCGGATGTGCATAAGGAACTGGTATTCCGCCTCGTCAATGAGCTCCGGCCGGTCGAGCGCGACGCCCGCCTTGGCCAGGAAGAGACAGGTCATAAACAAGGTGTCGCCCCACAGCTGCTGGTAGTGCTTATTCCACACCGTACAGTGCTGCAGGCCCTGGTATTCCGTCCGGGGCATTTCATTCATCACCCAGTCGACCCAGCTGTTGATGTGCGGGAGGTATTCGGCCTTCCCCGTCTCCTGATAGACACAGGTCAACGCCAGCATGGGCGCGACGGTATTGACGTTGCGGTGTGGTTTCTCAGGCCGGGAGAGCATGTCGTCATACCAGCCAGTCAGGTAATTGAGGATGGCCCTGTCCCCGCTCTGCTGATATGTCTTGTAAATGCCATACAGGGCGACACCTGTCGGCCATTCCCAGTTGTTCATCGTGAGATGCCCGCGGGACGGGTCGTTCCCATCCGCGTTCTTCAGCATGCCTAGAACCTTGTCCGCCAATTCCTTGTATGACATAACAACACCTCATAATTTAATGAAAGCGTTTTCATTATATAGAATACACCCGAAAGATGTCAATAATTTTCTTGAATTTTACTGTTAATTTACCTTTGAATCAAAGTGCTTGACGACGTCGACATGCAGGCGGTATACTGTCAGCGGAACAAAAATGAATCTTTGCGTATCGAAAAACGACAAAAACGAACAAAGGCATGTGCTACAATCAAGCTGTGTTAATATCCGTTTTATGCGGAACGACATCCCAGCGAGGGCTTTATATGAAGACAGTCATACTTAACGGCAGCCCCAGGAAGAATTGGAATACGGCCATGTTGCTGAAGGAAGCCCAGAAAGGCGCGGTCTCCGTCGGCGCTGATACCGAATACATCGATCTGTTTGATCTGTCATACACCGGGTGCCGCTCGTGCCTGGCCTGTAAAATCAAGGGTGCGGAGAGGTGCAAGTGCTACTGGCATGACGATCTTTCACCGCTCATTGAACGGATCTTTGCCGCAGACGCCTTAGTCATCGGCTCCCCCATCTACCTGGGAGACATCACCAGTCAGGTACGCGGCCTGATCGAGCGTCTGCATTTTTGCGCGCTGTCTTATGATGATTATTCGAATTACTTCACTGGAAAGATAAACGTCGGCATCATTCTGACAATGAATGCGCCGAAACTATACTACGATCTTGAATACAGGAAAAAAGCTCAGGAAATAGCCCGAAGTTTCGCGGCATTGAACGGATCCGTGAAGGTCTATGCCTGCTGCGACACCCTGCAGGTGTCGGATTACAGCAAATACAATATGAGCGGCTTTAACGAGACGCACAAACGCGCCGTGCGGGAAGAGCATTTCCCCCTCGATCTGAAAAAGGCCTTCGAAATGGGAGCCGAGCTGAGCCGAAGGTCATGACGCCGCCTGTTCCGATGCATTAAGAAATTCTCCATCAAATCAAGTTATAAAATATCAGCGCGATGCCGAAACCACGGCATCGCGCTAAATAATAATACCAATTCAGACGCTCCAGGAACTAACGCCTCACGCCATATCCACAAGGCGCTCCTGGATGACTTCATTCTCCAAACTGCCCAGCAGCTCCAGAACCTTGTCCGCCAATTCCTTGTATGGCATAACAACACCTCATAATTTAATGAAAGCGTTTCCATTATATATGTCATTAGAAATTTGTCAATATTTTTCCGTGCGTTTACCCAAAATTTACTCTTTTTTGAATTAACTATATCAACCCAAACATTAAAGTAAAAATGTGATTGTTCCGCTGTCATTAATTATGAAATAAATTGAAGACAATAAACATAGAATCATCAGAGTGATTTTTCAAAGTATTTAGTGCTCATTCACATTGAAAAAGGTTGAAGAGAACGATAAAATAATAACGTAAGCGTTAACTCAGCGTTGTTTGGAGGTTAAAGCATGAATGATTATTGCATCACTTCAAAGGATCGTGAGATTCTACGCGCTTTAGCACAAGAATTGAGAAGTGATGCTGAAAGTCCGCTGCAGGATGAAAAGAGAAAACTATGGACAAAACATAATGACCTTAAAACCAATCAACCGCTTGTTTTCTGTGACCCGGAGAATGGATGGCATGAAATAATTACTGATGATATGCTTAAATGCGAAAGTCAACTCGCACGAAATTGGGAATGGTTCTTGCGCCGTCAGTTGTTTACTTCCCGAATCATGTTAGATGATGTGGTCATAGACGCTGAGTTCACTGTACCATATATCGTAAGCAATAATGGATGGGGGCTCCGCATCGAGCATATCGGCGGTGAGAATAATGGTGCGTATCACGTAAAACAGGCCATTCAGGATTATGAGGAGGATTTTTCAAAGCTTCATTATCCAGAGTATACAGTTGACTACGCCGCATCCAATCGTCTTCTGTCGCTGGCGCAAGAAACTTTTGAGCCCATACTCACCGTGCGGCGATATCACGCATGGTGGTGGTCTCTTGGAATGACAGCTCAACTAATCGACCTGAGAGGGCTCGAGGACTTTATGTACGATCTCGTCGATGAACCGGAATGGATTCATCGGTTTATGGATTTTCTTTGTACGGGTACACTGAAAATGATAGATCGTTTGGAACAGGAAGGCCTTTTATGTCAAAACATTGGCAATCGCTATGTCGGTTCCGGCGGTTTTGGTTTCACTGATCAGATTGCGCCTGTTGATGAGCATAAAGTTACATCCATGGATATGTGGGGCTTTGTAGAAAGCCAGGAAACAGTCAGCATCTCACCGGAAATGTACAATGAATTCATTTATCCCTATCATGAACGAATCGCAAGCCGTTTCGCTCTCAACTGTTTCGCCTGCTGTGAGCCTTATGATCTAAGGTGGAAATACGCTCGGAACCTGCCGCGACTGCGCCGGGTGTCCTGTTCTCCCTGGTCTAACCGTGAAAAGACTGAAGAAAACCTTGGTATGAATTATATCGCATCTTTCAAATTGAACCCTTCTCCGCTTTCACAGCACAATATGGACGAGGATTATGTCCGCCAGCTTTTGCGTGACGCGTTGAAAGGCGCGACACATTGTGTGCCGGAACTGATCATGAAGGATTGTCATACCATTGGGCATAACCCTCAAAACCCGGTGCGCTGGGTACAGATGGCCCGTGAGGAAATCGCACGCATATTGTGACAGGAGGCGGCAAACATGCAAAAGAGCAAGAAAAAGCCACTTCGTGAAAACAGTCCACTGTGGGGCTATCTTTTCATCCTGCCGAACTTTTTATCGGTCATTGTGTTTGTCCTGATTCCAATTGTCGCCAGCTTGTATTTAAGCTTTACGGACTGGGATCTTCTCAACAAGGCACACTGGGTCGGCGTATCGAATTATGTAAAACTGATTACGAAAGACCGGCTGTTCAAAACCAGCTTATTAAACACTGTGCTATACGCTGTGTACACAATACCAATAGGCGTCTCGCTTTCCCTGATTCTGGCGCTTCTTCTTAATTCGCGGCTCATGGTTTGTAAAACCTTCTTTCGCAGCGTTTTCTTCCTGCCGCATGTATGTACGCTGGCAGCAGTGGCCCTGGTATGGAAATGGTTCTATAATGCCGAATTCGGTATTTTGAACTATATCCTCGAATCCGTTGGGTTGCCGGGTCAGAAGTGGCTGTCTGACAGGAATCTGGCGTTGCCATCCATCGCTGCAATGTCCATTTGGAAAAGTGCAGGATATAACATGGTAATTCTGGTCGCTGGCCTCCAGGGCATTCCGAGTTATCTCTACGAGGCGGCAGACCTGGACGGCGCTCGAGGTTTTACACGTTTTCGATACATTACTTTTCCAATGCTGATGCCATCGCTGTTCTTTATCATGATCACAGCAACCATCGGATCATTCCAGGTGTTTGACTCCGTCATGGTCATGACGCGAGGCGGTCCTGCCAACCAAACGCTGGTATACAACTATTACCTGTATCAAAATGCCTTCCAGAATTTCAAAATGGGCTACGCTTCAGCTATGGCATACATCCTTTTTATCATCATAGTGGTCATCACAATTCTTCAGTTCAAACTCATGGGCAAACGCGTATCTTACGATCTGTGAGGGAGGGACGAGTATGGCTTTGGTCGAGTCGGATTTCCGATTTCGCTGGCGTCGCTTGAGTTTCTTTCAAAAATGCACGTGGATACTGGTATACCTTCTATTTGCAGTAATCACTGTAACTTGTGTACTGCCTCTTGCATGGATGCTTGGAACGTCACTTAAAGAGTATTCCAAGATATTTGTATATCCGCCAAATCTGATACCAAATCCGGTTACATTCGAAAGTTATATTAAATTATTTAACTCTGTGCCTTTCTTTCGGTATTTCCTCAACACGGTCATTTGTGCAGTAACGGTTACGGTATCGCAGCTTTTGTTTTCCTCACTGGCAGCATACAGCTTTGCTCGACTTGAGTTCCCGGGCCGAGATAAGATATTCATGCTTTATCTGTGCACAATGATGGTCCCTGGTCAGGTGACCCTGATTACTCAGTATGTCATCGTTTCACGTCTGCATTTAGTCAATACGTATGGGGCTATCATCGTTCCGGTCATGTTTGGCAGCGCCTATGGAACTTTTCTGTTGAGACAGTTTTTCATGACTTTACCGAAGGATCTTGAGGATGCAGCCCGGATCGACGGTTGCGGCAAGCTTCGGATATATGCACAGATTATTATGCCGCTCTCTACTTCAGCGTTGATCACATTGGGCATATTCGTTTTTCTGTGGCAGTGGAACGATATGATGTGGCCTCTATTGGTTATCAACTCTGAGGAAATGCGTCCGATGGCATTGGGTCTTACACTTTTGTCCACCTCAATGTTTGGTACTGATTGGGCGTTGCTGATGGCTGGGGCGTGTGTATGTGTCGGTCCAGTGATCATTCTGTACGCTTTCTGCCAGCGTTTCTTTATTGAGGGCATTGTTGTCACCGGAATGAAATAAACGTTTTGAGAAGCCCCGGATAAACCCGAGGTCAAACCAAATATCCATTGAATCCTCCCCGTTTTTACGGGTGGATATAATAAAAAGGAGGTCTTATCCATGAAGAGAATCCTGGCTCTCGGTCTGTCTCTTCTTCTTGCAGTCGGCGTGCTCGCCACGTCAGTTCTGGCTGAAGATGAGAATGTAACCCTTGTGGTTACGAGTTTCTATAACACGGGATCTTCATCAGGTTGGGACGGATTGGTTGCCGCCTTTACCGAGAAGCATCCCAACGTAACGTTGGAGGTTCAGGAAACCGCTAATGGCGATGATTACCTGACTAAGCTGGTATCATCTCTCGCAGCCGGAGAAGCGCCTGATGTAATCGCCATGGAGAACAAATGGGTCGCGAAGTTTGTGGGCAGCGGGCTGCTTGCTCCGTTGAACGATTACATTGCGAATGACCCTGACCTCAAGCTTGAAGACTTCTATCCCCACCTGATGGAACGTTACACCGTCGATGGAAACATCTATGGTCTGCCTTACGATGCCCAGCCGACGTGTATGTTCTTCTACAACAAGGCTCTGTTTGATGCGGAAGGCCTGGAATATCCGACGGACGAGTGGACCTGGGACGATATGCTGGCCGCCGCCACCAAATTGACCAAGACTGATGAATCCGGGCGTACGACTCAGTGGGGGCTGTTAGCCAACAGCTGGTATAATTACCTGTATTCTAACGGTGGTACGATCTTTAACGAAGACGAAACCGAATGCCTGATGAATACTCCCGAAGCCATCGGCGGCATCCAGTTCCTGGTCGATCTGATCCAGAAGTATAAGGTCATGCCTGATCCCACGACGTTGAATTCCATGGGCGTTGGCGGCGCTGATCTATTCGCGACCGGCCAGCTGGCCATGCTGTGCTGCGGTTACTGGGATCTGGTGTTCCAGCCTACCCGCTGGGATGACATTGATCTGGGCCTCACTTGGTTCCCGGCCAACCCCGAAGGCAATCACGGATGGGATACCGGCGGAACTGCCTATTGTGTAGCCAATGGCTCCAAGCATCCTGATCTCGCTTATGAATTCGTGAAGTACTTCATGACCGAGCCTGGCTGGGAGGCAGCGTATCATGCTTCTATCAATGGCGTGATCTATCCTCCGGCACACATACCTTCCTATGAGAAGTTTGTGTTGAATAATCCTGACCTCAAAATCCCCAATGTGGAGATTAACGGCAAGGCTGTTCCCTATGCACATTTTGCTCCTATGCATCCTCTGTATACCGAGATCTCCTCGAAGATTATTGAGCCCACCATTGAAGAAATGGAACTTGGCTACATTTCTGTCGAAGACGGTATGCAGGATATAACCGAGCGCGTCAACGAAGCCCTCGAGACCGGCGAAGTTTACTGATCGAACTCGAATCATCGTCAAAGCCGCTCTTGCTTCAAAGCCAGAGCGGCTTTGAAATAGAAGGATTAACATGTTTTCGATAGATGAGATGAATCCCTACATTCTGCAATTCAGTCACATAGGTTTTATGCGGAATTCTGACGAAGAATATCAACCATTTCCTTCACGCATCACAAAGTGGCACGAATTGGATATCATTACATTTGGCCATGGTTATGATGTTATATCAGGCAAGAAATACGAAGTAGAAACGGGAGATGTGTTTTACCGTACGCCAGTGGTCTGGTAGCGAAAAAGCGGACAAACGAAAAAGTTGACAAGGAATTAAGCGGCGAACATCTGCTCAAAGGCAACCGGGGTGAGATAGCCAAGAGATTGGTGAATACGACGTCTGTTGTAAAACAACAGGTATTCCGAAA
>JAFRLF010000080.1 GCA_017431365.1 Clostridia bacterium
AGATGATCGCCTTCGCGATGGAGGGCGTCACGTCGCTGTCGAACCGCCCGATCCGCTGGGTACTGGGCCTGGGGGCGCTGTGCGCGCTGCTGGGCGTCGTCATGGCGGTGTACGTGATCGTGTCGGTGGCGCGGGGGCACAGCGTCGCCGGCTGGGCGTCGATGATGATGTCGATCTGGCTGCTGGGCGGCCTGCAGCTGATGGCCCTGGGCATGATCGGCGAGTACATCGGCAAGATATATATGGAAACGAAGCGCAGGCCGAAGTTCATATTGGAGGAGCATTTGAAGTACGACAGTGGTTAGTGATTAGTGGTTAGTGATTAGTGGATAGTGATTAGTGGACAGTGGTTAGTGAATAGCGGGGAGGCGATGGGATGAAGACCGTGAATATACAACTGGCTGTTCCGGAGGATATGGCCCCATATTTGAATGGAGAAGAGCAGGGACAGGCGTTCGCGCGAAACGCCATGCTGCTCTATCCGCTCATCCGGAATCTGACGATCTCTCATGGAAGGGCGGCGGAAATCCTCGGCGTACACAAGACGGATTTGATTGAATTCTATGATTCGATGGGCATTCCCTACCTGAACCAGAGCAGGGAGGAGCTATTTGATGATCTCAACACACTGGATCGCGTCGTGGAGGCGGTAAGATGATCGTCGTATCCGATTCCACGCCGCTGATCACGCTGATGAAAGCCGGCAGACTGAACATCCTTGAAGGGCTTTTTGGCGAAGTGTTGATCCCGGAAGCGGTTTATTCAGAGGTTACGGACAATCAGGCTTTCAGGGATGAGGCCGAACTGATCAGGAACAGCGATTATATCAGGATTGTCAGGGCCGATGACAGGGAGCGGGTGTCGTTCCTGCAAAGGGTGACCGGGCTTGACCTCGGCGAGAGCGAGGCCATCATCTACGCGGACGAGGTCAACGCGGATTTGCTGTTGATGGATGAGGCGGCGGGGCGCAGGGTTGCGCTGAACATGGGATTGCCGATGACCGGCAGTGTAGGCGTATTGATTCGTGCATTCCGATCGGGCCTGATTACGGTTGAGTAAGCGGAGGACGCTTTCGACAGTATCAAAAAGGCGAATCGCCATATCAGCGACAGACTGATAGACGACGCATTGGAAGTCATCCGGAACGGGAGAAAGTAGGCACTCTATGAAGCCAAACGGATATAACCCTTCTTTTCACCTTTTTTGCGTCAAACCCATGTTTTTTCAGAATCATTATCGCAAAACAATTGAAATATTTGAAATAGTATGATAAAATAAAACCGTGATATTCTGTCCCGCCGTGGTTGGATGGCGGGGACCCGGCATGGCCGGGAGGAGGAAAGCGGTATGATACGCCATATGAGCATAAGGATAATCGCGCTGTGCCTGGCGCTGGCGCTGGGCCTGGCGGCGGCCGGCGTCGCGGAGGAGGACATTCGGGGATTGAGCGTCGCGGCGGCCGGCGTCGCGGAGGAGCGCGTCCGGGAGGTCGACGAGATCGACATCTATGACCCGTCGGTTTACAAGGGCGAAGCGCCTTCCGATGAGGAAGCGCCGGAGGACGGGGAGCCCCCCGCCGAAGTGGTGTGGCAGGAGGACGAGCCCACCGGGGAAGACGGTTCCGTTCAGGTTCCCGAGGGCCCGACGTTCAAGCTCTCGTCGTCGAATCCCGAACTGCGCATGGGCCTGGGCGAGACGATCGCCCTCGGCGGCAAGGTGTCCGGCTTCCAGTCCGACGATCCCGACATCGCGCGGGTGGACGCGGCGACCGGCGTGCTCACCGCCGTCGCGCTGGGCACGACCCGCGTCTCCGCCGTTCGCAAGGACGGCACGACGGTCAGCTGCGCCGTGACGGTGCTGAACGCGCCCGACGCGCTCTCGTTCGAGGTCGGCGCGCTGGCGCTGGGCGTCGGCGAGGCGTTCCTGCTGACGGCCCAGATGCCGGAGGGCACGTGCTCGGCCAGGATTACATACGCCAGCAGCGACAAGTCCATCGTGTCGGTGGACAAGAACGGCAAGCTGCGCGCCAACAAGACGGGCAGCGCCGTGGTCGCCGCCAAGGCGTTCAACGGCGTTCAGGCGACCTGCAAGGTGAAGGTGCGGAAGGCCCCGTCGAAGTTGGCGATCTCCGAAAAGAAGCTGGTGCTCGGCGTGGGCGAGACCGCCACGTTGACCGCGCAGTTGCCGTCGAAGTCCGCCTCGCTGATCGAATGGAAGAGCAGCGACGAATCCGTCGCCACCGTGGAGAACGGCGTCGTGCGCGCCGTCGGGGCGGGCAAGGCCACGATTCGCGCCAGGACGTTCAACGGCAAGAAGGCCGACTGCAAGCTGTGCGTGCTGGACGGCGCGACGCCCACCACCGTCACGCTGGGCGTCGAGGCCCTGACGCTGGGCGTCGGCGAGAAGTACGCGCTCACGCCCACGCTGGGCGCGGACGAGGCCGCGATGTTCGCCTATTCCAGCAGCGACAAGCGGATCGCCGCGGTGTCCAAGGCCGGCGTCATCGTCCCCAAGCGCGAGGGCGGGGCGGTGATCACCGTCGCGACCCACAACGGCCTGACGGCCAAGGTGATGGTGACCGTGATGAAGGCCCCCGCGGAGATCGGCATCTCCGAAACCGATCTCAAGCTCGAAGTGGGCAAGTCGGTCCAGCTGACGGCGCAGCTGCCCGTGGGCTGCGCGTCCGAGATCATCTGGGAGAGCAGCGACGTGAGCGTCGCCACCATAGACGGCGAGGGCTATGTCACCGCCGTGAAGCAGGGCAGCGCCTCCGTCCGCGCGCGGGCCTACAACGGCGTGACCAGCCCGCTGTGCTGCGTGGTCGTTACCGAGGATGGCAAGATCTCCGAGGATACCCCCATTCCCATCACCCCCTCGGCCAAGCGCATGGGCGACAGGATCAGGGCCTATGAGGAGCTGGGCGGCAAGCGCAACGCCATCGCCAACGTCATCGAGCTGTTGGTGAGCGCCGGCTTCAAGCCCGCCTTTGCCGCGGGCGTCGGGGCCAACATACTGCACGAGGGCACCTACGGCCTGTTCGAGAGCAGCAAGTACGTCGTCAACTACATGAAGCGGCCCCGCTACTTCTGCTACCTCGACGGCGGCAATTACTACGTCAACGGCCGCCTCAGC
>JAFRLF010000081.1 GCA_017431365.1 Clostridia bacterium
GAAAGATTGAAGACATAGGTAAACCAGGGGCGGCAGGCTGCATTTCACGCGCCTGCCGCCGCCGTTGTAAATGTTAAACCCGAATTAAGAAAGTGGAGGAGAGGGGGTATATAAATATGTTTGCATTTTCCATAGGGAGGATATACTGAGCGTCCTGCGGTAGGGTGAAGGACTTATAATCTGTCCTTCACCCCCTGCGGACGTTCAGACGCTCCCCGACCCAGCCATGGGCTCATGTCGGCGGCGGGCCGACTTTAATGCGCCTGCCGCCGACATGAGCTCTTTGTCATAAACTGTCCCGTTTAGTCCGCTTTTTTGTGATATACTTGCTTCATAGCGGGCGGGGTTCGTCAAAAACGCGCTGATTTTGACAAACTCGACGCGATGTGATATTATAAATTATTCCAATCTCCGTTACATCGTCCGCTCAAGAAAGGATGGTCACCATGCCCCGCAAAATGCTCCTCATAGACGGGAACAGTCTCATGCACCGGGCGTTTCACGGCGTGCCCCTCCTGACGAACAGCGCGGGGGAGTACACCAACGCCCTGTTCGGCTTTATGATGATGTTCCTGGGCGTGATCGGCCAGGAGGACTTCGACTACTGCGCCGTGGCCTTCGACATGCACGGTCCGACTTTCCGCCATGAAGCGTACGAGGCGTATAAGGCCGGACGTAACCCCACGGCGGACGAGCTGCGCCCCCAGTTCCCGGCGATCCGCGCCATCCTCACCGATATGCACGTGCAGATTCTCGAGCTCGCGGGCTACGAGGCGGACGATCTGCTGGGCACCATGTCCTTAAAATGCGAGCAGGAAGGCATCGACTGCGCCGTCCTCACGGGCGACAGGGACGCCTATCAGCTGGCCGGCGAGCATACCACCATATACTACACCCGTCAGGGCAGCACCGACGTCGTCAGGATCACGCCGGAGTACATCAAAGAGAAGTGGGGCATCGCGCCGGTGCAGCTCATCGACCTCAAGGGCCTGATGGGCGACGCCTCCGACAATTACCCCGGCGTGCCCGGCGTTGGGGAGAAGACGGCGCAGAAGCTCATCGTCCAGTACGGGTCCGTGGAGAGCGTGCTCGAGCACGCCGACGCTGAGCAGAAGGGCAAGCTTCGGGAACGCCTTCTCAAAGGGCGCGATTCGGCCCTCCTCAGCAAAAAACTCGCGGCCATCGAGCGGCACGCGCCCATCGAAACGCGGCCCGAGGGCTGTCCGCTGCGCAATATCCTGGACGGGGCGCCGACCCTTCAGAGGTATGAGCTTCGGCAGGTGCTTTCGAGGCTTCAGCAGGTCGCGCAGAGCGGGAACGCCGCGCAGGCGCCTTCACAGCCGACGGCGGACTGCCGGACGCTCGATCTGCCCGCCTTCGCCGAGGCGCTGGGCGCGATTCGCGGCGGCGTGTGCGCCGTAGCCTTCGGCACGCACGTGAGCGTTGCGGCGGAGGACGGCACGTTCGTGCGCGTGCGCCTGGGGGGCGACCTCATCGACCCCGGCGTCGGCGAGGCCGAGGTCATTGAAAAGCTGCAGCCCTTGATCGACCGCGCGGGAACGTGCGTCGTACACGACGTGCGCCGCCTGCTCCGGTTGGGCGTGCGCTTTCCCGGCGCCGTGTTCGACACGATGCTGGCGTCGTACGCGCTCAACCCGCAGAGAAAGTCCTTCGCTTTGCCGTCGGTCTGCGCCGACGAGGGCGTACCTCTCGACGAGGAAGCGCCTGCCGGCGCGCTGCTGAGCCTTTACGGGCGGCAGAGGGAACAGCTCGCGGACACGGGAACCGAGTCCCTCTTCGACGACATAGAAATGCCCCTCGCGCGTGTCCTTTACGACATGGAAACGGCGGGCATTCTGACGGACAAGGCGGCGCTCGAGGCGCTTGACGAGGCGTTTACGGCGCAGATCGGGACGCTGCTTCACGAGATCCACGCCGAAACGGGGGACGATCTCAACATCAATTCGCCCAAGCAGTTGGGCGCGTACCTTTTCGAGACGCTCGGCCTGCCCGGCGGCAAAAAGACCAAGACAGGCTGGTCCACGAACGCCGAAGTGCTGGAGAGCCTGCAGGACAGCGCGCCCGTGGTGGCGAAGATCCTCGAATACCGGAAGTATACAAAGCTCAAGAGCACTTACGTCGACGCGCTGCTGCGCCTGAGAGGCGCGGACGGCCGCATCCATACCTCCTTTGACCAGACGTCCACCGCCACGGGCCGCATCAGCTCGCTGGAGCCGAATTTGCAGAACATACCCGTGCGCACGCCTCTGGGGCGGGAGATCCGGCGCGCCTTCGTGGCCGGGCCGGGATGCGCCTTCGTGGACGCGGACTATTCGCAGATCGAGCTGCGGGTGCTCGCGCACATGTCGGGCGACGCTGTGATGATCGACGCCTTTAACAAAGGTCAGGACATCCACGCCCGCACGGCCGCCGAGGTCAACGGCGTCGATCTCGGGGACGTTACCCCCGCGATGCGCTCCGCCGCGAAGGCCGTGAATTTCGGCATCGTCTACGGCATATCCGACTTTGGCCTGGCGCGGAACATCGGCGTCAGCCGGAGCGAGGCCGCGGGCTTCATCGAGAGGTATTTTGAGCGCTATCCGGACATCAGAAGGTACATGACCCAGTGCGTCGCCCTGGGAAAGACGCAGGGCTACGTCAGCACGCTGTTCGGAAGGCGACGGTATCTGCCTGAGCTGAACGACCGCAGTTATACGGTGCGTCAGTTCGGCGAGCGCGCCGCCATGAACAGCCCGATCCAGGGTACGGCGGCGGACATCATCAAGCTGGCCATGATCAGGGTGCACGACGCCCTGGCCGTGGAATTCCCCGCGGCGAAGCTGCTCTTACAGGTGCACGATGAACTGATCATCGAAGCGCCCGACGCGGACGCGCAGGCCGTGGCCTCGCTGGTCAAGGCCTGCATGCAGAGTATCGTTTCCCTGAGCGTGCCACTGGTGGCCGACGTGAACATCGGGCGCAGCTGGTACGACTGCAAATGATCGCCGTTTCGCCTGTTGATCGGCTCGGACGGCGGAAATGACACGGATCGGAATCTCGCATAGGAGGTAAGCCCATGGACAAGCCCTATGTCGTCGGGATAACCGGAGGTATCGGCACCGGAAAGACGGAGTGCACCCGGTTCCTCATGGAGCACGGCGGCGTGGTCATCGACGCGGACACCCTCTCCCGGGAGCTGACGTCGCCGGCGGGGGAAGCCTTGCCGGCCATCGAGGAGCGCTTCGGCCGCGGCGTATTCAACGAGGACGGCACGCTCAACCGCAGGGCTCTGGGGGAAGTCGTCTTCTCCGACGAGGAGCGGCGCCGCGAGCTGGAAGGCATCATCCACCCCATGGTGCAGCACAGCGTGATGATGTCGATACGCCAGGCGGCTCAGGACGGGATATCCCTCGTCTTCCTCAGCGTGCCGCTGCTGTTTGAGACGGGGATGGACGCGCTCTGCGACGAGACCTGGTGCATGAGCGTCTCGCCGGAGGAGCAGTTAAGGCGCGTCATGGAGCGGGACGGCCTGACACGGGCGGAGGCGCAGGCCCGCATCGCCAGCCAGATGCCGCAGGACGAAAAGGAGCGCCGCGCCACACACCTGATTCATACGGAGAGGCCCATCGAGGTGACGCACGCGGAGCTTCTTGTCCTGCTGCGCGACCTGAGGCATCGCGTCTCATGAACAGCAAAGGCGCGTTCACGCGCGCGTCAAAGCGCAGTCTGAGGCGAAGGGGTTTGACGTGGCCCAAGGCCGCGGGGATCGCCGTGCTGTGCGTGGCGCTGATCGTCGGCCTGATCGTGGGGGTGTCGCGATATCGCCTGGCGCAGACCTACAGGCAGTACCCTCTGCGCTACAAAGACACGATCGTTTCCCTCGCGCGGGCGTACGACCTGGAGCCCTGGCACGTGGCCGCGGTCGTGCGGTGCGAATCGAGCTTCGATCCCAACGCCGTATCGAGCGTCGGCGCGCGCGGCCTCATGCAGATCATGCCGGAGACCGGTCAGTGGCTGGCCGGGAAATTCTTTGAATCCGACACCTACACGGACGACGCGCTCTTCGACCCGAAGACCAATCTCCGGTACGGCTGCTGGTATCTGAACTGGCTCATGGACCGGTACCACCGCGACGTCCTCCTGACGACGTGCGCCTATCACGCGGGACAGGGAACGGTGGACGGGTGGCTCGCTTCGCCCGACGTCTCCGCCGATGGCGTTACGATCCCTGTGGAAAAAATCCCCTTTGACTCTACCCGGCAGTACGTGAGGCGCGTTCTGACCGCGTGTGAAAAATACGAGGAACTGTATGACTTTGAATCGCGGGAAGCTTCTTAAGTGCGGGCTGGCGCTCCTGTGCGTCGCGCTGGCGCTCTCGGGCTGTGGCGGGAGGTCCGGCGGCGGGCAGGCGGTGATCATGCTGACGCCCGCGCCGACCGCCGTTCCCGCGGCGACTTTCGCGCCGAACAGCGGCCAGGTGACGGTGCTCGACGGCGGCAAATCCCTGGCGATCGGCTATGTGGACACGCGCGGCGTGTCCATTCATCCGCTGCGCACCTCGTCGCGGGACGTGACGGGCCTTGCGCGGCTCGTGTTTGAGAGCGTCGTGGATCTGGACGAAAACCGCCGCCCCGTGGCGCAGCTGTGCGACCGCTGGGAGTACAATCAGGACGATGACGTCTGGTACTTTACCCTTCGGGCGGGCATAAAATTTCAGGACGGCACGCCCCTCACGGCCTGGGACGTCGTCGCCAGTTACGAGGATATCCTCCTCAACATGGAGACGAGCGCCTACTACGACAGAGTCAAATATCTGACCACGGTGGAAGCTATGGACGAGCAGACCGTCCGGGTCAAATGCGAGCGCTACGGTTACATGACCCTGTACGCGATGACGTTTCCCATCGTGTCCCGCTATTCCATCGAGAGCGAATACCCCGTCGGAACGGGCCCGTTCGCCTATATCGACTATAACGCCTGGGGGCTTCTCCGGCTGGAGGTCAACGCCCTGTGGTGGAAGCAGCCCCCCGCTTTCAGCGTGATCGAGTGCAAGCGCTATAACGATACCAGCGACGCGCTCGAGGCCATCGCTACCGGGGAGATTCAGATGATCGCCACCCGATCCAACACGGCGGCTCTGAGCCGCCAGCTCAGCGATCGGGTGACCATGGACTACGCGACGCTCACCTGGGAGTGCCTGATTCCCGACACGCGGTCCAGCATTCTGTCGGACGTAAAGGTGCGGCGGGCGCTGATGTACGCCATTGACCGGTCCTCGCTGGCGGGCACGGTGTACCACGGACTCGTTCAGGAGAGCGAGGTGCCGGTTGCGCCGGGGTCGTGGCTGTACGAGACCCAGTCCGCCGTGTACAATTACTCGCCCGAGCGGGCACTTCAGATGCTCTACGACGCGGGCTGGTATGACACCAACAACGACGGCATCCTCGACCGCGTGAAGGACGGCCTGTGGGAGGATCTCTCCATCGACATCGTCACCTATAACGACCCACATTCCAACAACCGCACGAAGGCGGCTGAACTCATCGCCAACCAGCTGAGCGTGATCGGCATACGCGTCAACGTCGTGACGTCGTCGCGCTCGGGCGTGCTGAAGACCATAAACAGCGACGAGGGCTTTGAGATGGCGCTCGTAGGATACAACCTGAGCACCATACCGGATCTGAACTACCTGCTGGACAGCCGGGGCAGCGGGAACTGCTCCCGTTACGCCAACGAAAAGCTCGATGACCTGCTCACCCAGGCGCGCATCTGCAACTCGCCGACGGATCTGCGCCTCATCATGGGGGACATACAGCTGATGGTCGTCGAGGAGCTGCCCGTCATGGGGTTATTCTTCAGGTCCGGCACGCTGATCAGCAAGATCGGCATCGGCGGGCTCAGCGGCATACGCGAGGATTATCCTTACCGTGGCATCGAATACGTTCAGGCGGACTAGGCGGCGCTCCGTCCCGCTGATTGGGCGCGCAAAGGCATAAAAACAGAACCTGCCAAATCGTTAAAAGGCAGGTTCTGCTATTTTTGGATGTTTAGTCCTGGCCGTATGACGCGGCCATTGGGCGTTTACTCGAGTCCCAGGAAGGCGAGAAACCCCTCAAGATCCTCAAAATCCCCCGCCAGAGCGTCCGCGCCGGCGGCAATGAGGCGGCGCTTCTTCACTTCGCTGAGGCCGCGGCGGCGTTCCTCGTCCGTGGCGAGGCCCAGGGTGCGCGCGCCCTTCTCCCGGCCTAGGGCGATCTCCACGCGCCCGTCGCCGACGACGGCCAGCTCTTGGCCCTTCAGACCCGCGCCGTCGATGAGCTGACGCAGCGCGGCGGCCTTGGCGTCCGTCTCCGCCCGCGCCGGCGCGCCGGCGATGGCGTCGAAGTATCCGTCCACGCCCAGCGCATGGGCCTCCGCGCGGACGTCGGCTTCGTCGGTGCCGGAGGCGACGTACAGGCTGACGCCGCGCGCCCGCAGGGCGGCAAGCGCCGCCTTTGCGCCGGAGATCAGGTATCCTTCGGCGGGAGCGCCCGCCTCCAGGGCGCGGCGGCGGCCGGCGATCATGCCGAGCAGGCGGCGGTTGTATTCATCCTTGTAAAACCAGGGATCGGTCGGATGGCCCGGCGCGGCGTGCGCCACCAGCCACTTCATCTGATGGATGGTCTGGATGCCGGTGGACTCGTCCACGTACCGGTCTATGAGATCGGAAACGGCTGTGGGATCGTCGCCGGGTTTGAGGATGTATTCGGCCATCAGGGGCTTCATGACGGACTCCCAGCCGTGCCGCAGCGTGGATATGGTGCCGTCGAAATCGAACAGCACGGCGCTGACCGGCGTGCGCGACGTCATCGGGTTCAGGTATTCGATCACGCGCTTCACGCCTCCGATCCGAGAGCCCGAACGACGCGCCGCCACAGGTTGGGTATCGTCAGCTGATGGTCGCCGGTGAAGTGCCAGCCCATGCCGCCACGACTCACCGGTCGGTTGACGATGTTCTTCCGGGGACGGTAGTAGTAGTGGGGGTCGTCGTAGCCGATGCGGCTGCGATAGTCGCCGAGGTCGATGAGATCGAAGTTGGCCGTCGTGATCCGGAAGGTGGGATACCCCAGGTTCCGGCTGATGGACAGGGCCTTTAAGAAGACCTCGGGCCCGATCACGGCGCTGCCGAAGTTGAGAAAAACGCCCCCCTCCAGCTGGGAAACGGAATCGCAGTAGCGGTGAAAGTCCGTCCCGGAGGTCTGTCCGATGGCGGCGAAGTCACACCGCGGGTGCTGGTGGATGATGTCCGTGCCGAGGGCGATGTGGTACGTGGCGGGAACGCCGCGTTTATACGCCTGATAGAGCACGCAGTCGTCCGTGTGGGGGAAGCGTTCGGCATGGCGGTCCATGTACCTGGCCAGCGATTCGCCGTAGCCCCAGCCCCGCCGCGCGCCTTCGATGAGGGCCTCGTTCATCCACAGGCCCGTCTCCTCCCACATGCCGAAGGATCCGTCCTCGATGGCCGTGGGCACGTGCTCCGACGTGCCGCCCAGATAGCACAGCTCGAAGTCGTGGATGCTGCAGGCGCCGTTGCCGGCGACGTGTGTGATGACGCCCCGGCGGATCAGGTCGATGACGTAGCGGCTCAGCCCGCACTTGATGACGTGCGCGCCCTGCGACCAGATCACGGGACGGCCGTTTTTCCGCGCTTCGACGATGCGGTCGACGAGCTGATCAAACCCCTCCTGATCCCACGCGGGGACGGGGTCGGTCAGGTTCTTCAGGTTGTCGATGCGCACGAGATTTGTCCGGTTTTGGGCGGAATACGTCCTGATGTTGTCAAAGCGCAGGTATCCGTTGTCGCGGTTGGGATCGCTCATGGCGCTCAGCCCCCTATGTCGGTCGGGAAATTGTCCCTGTACGATCTGACGACGCGGTCGACGATCTCGTTCCAGAGGACGGGTATGGTGGCCTTCGCGTTCAGGCCGACCTCGCTGAGGTCGCCTCGGGAGAATATGCTTTCGATCTTGTCGGCCATGCCCTCAGGGTCGTTGGGGCCGGTGAAGCCGTTTACACCGTCGCTGACCACCTCAGCGGCGTTCGACCCTTCGATGAGCAGGGCGGGCAGACCTGTCATGGCGGCCTCCCTCAGGACGAGGGGCGCGTTGTCGTAAAGAGACGGGAAGAAGAACAGATCCGCGCACTCGTAAAGCCCAAACAGGAGCTTCCGGTCGGAAATCTTACCCGTAAAGATGACCCGGTCGCCGAGGCCCAGCTTGTCGCTGTAAGCTTTGATGGCGTGCGCGTCGTACCCTTCTCCGGTGATGACGGTGAGGTAATCCCCGCCACGGCGCTTCAGCGCGGCGCTCGCGTCCAGCACGAGGCGCAGGTTCTTGTGCCAGATCTGCTGACCGACGAAGAGAAGGGTCTTCTTCCCGCCGGGGACGCCGAGCTTCGCGCGGGCCAGGTCGCGCAGCTGCTCTGGCGGCTCGGCGGGCGCGGGATCGACGCCGTTGTCCATGACCTGGACCTCGCCACGGTACCCGTAGGAGCGCAGCGTGTCCGCCGTCGTGGCGCTGCAGGCCCAGACACAGTCCGCCTTGCAGTAGAAGTCGACGACGATGTTCATGACGATGCTCGCCAGAAATTTGGAGTGCGTGATGCGCAGGGCGTCGTCGTAGTACTTGCTGTGGAACGTGGCGACCACCGGAATGTTGAGCCGACGCCCCATCGTCACGGCGATGCTCCCGAGCATGAAAGGCGAATGGGCGTGTATGACGTCGAAACTGGCCCGCTTCGCGAGGTCGATCTCCCTCTTGGTGGGCAAGGGCCAGGGCACCTCGAACTTGAAGCCCGGAATGTGGATCTTTCGCGTGCTGAATACGTCGTAGGGGAAGGCGCTGTCGTCCCGGCCGGGGTCGCGCGGGCAGATCACCGTGACGCTGTGCCCCTTTTGCGTCATGAGGCGCGCGTAGGCGTCCACCGTGCGCACGACGCCGTCGATCGTGGGATAGTAGATGTCGATGACCTCGGCGATATTGAGCGCGCCTTCGGTGGGGACGGGTTTCTTCCTCGGCAGGCGGTTGCTGACGGCGGACTTCGTGCTGACGACGATCCCGATGGCGATCCACGCGTAGTACACGAGGGCGCGCCAGGTCAGCATGGCCCAGAAAAGCGGCGCGCCTTCCAGCGCCGAGAAAACCAGCAGAAACGATCCTTCGGCCGCGCCGGCGTTGCCCGGCGTGGGGATGACCGTGATCGCCGCGTAGATGTATACGGTCAGGGTGAATATCGTGCGGAAGTCCACTTCGGCGCCGAAGGCGCGCAGCGTGAAAAACGGAATGGACAGGATGGCCGTCTGATAGATGACGGACAGCACGAGCGTCTTGAGCACGAAGTGGGGGCGTGTGCCCATCAGGCGCAGGCTCGCCGTGTATTCCTCCAGCTTGTGCGTGACGCTGTGCCTGGCCTGCTCCTCGTCTCTGACGATGCGCACCGCGTGCAGGACGCTGACGCCCCAGCCGACGACGGTGCTGATCACCCGGGGAAAGATGGCGAACACGACGATGGCCAGCGGTATGGCTGAGTAGAGCAACAGCCCTACCACGGCGGCGATGCGCAGAACGTCGATCGACGCGATGATATCGTGATTGACGACAAAGACGACCAGGGCGATCAGCACGAACGCGATCTGCTGCATGAGAAATCCGGCGATGGGTATGGCGGAGCTGGCCCCGGCCTTGTAGCCGCGCCGGTGCAGGTAGCCGATCTGAAAGGGCTGGCCGCCCGCGCCGAAGGGGGTGATGTTGTCGGTATACTTGCCGATCAGCACGGTGTTGAGCGCGCCCATGCGGTCAAATCGGCCGCTGGAAGTCATGATCATCTTGGAGTACTTCACGGTCTCGGCCCAGACCGCCGTCAGAAAGCACGCGACGCCCGCCAGCAAAAACAGAGGCCGGATGTCGCTCAGCTCGATGGGGTCAAAGCCGTCAAAGGAGCCGCTGTGCGTCTCCTTCCAGACGAAATAGCCGACGACGATGATATTCAGGGCGATGGAAATGAGTATGCTTAAAATACCCCGCTTCTTCTTGACCGGGGTATATTCTTCGAGGTGGTCTGTCTGCACCAGCTCTTCGATGGTGCTGTCTATGGCGCTGTCTGCGGGATTGTTGTGTTTCCTGTCTTCGCTCATGGGACCTCCGAATGAGGGATAGCTGCGGATGCCTCAGCATCATACGCGGAATTATAACATACGACGGCTCTTTGTTCAATCTTGCCCGCCGATTTCTTAGCGTTTTTTTATATGCCTCTCCCTGTGCGGGAAGACCGCAAAAAACACCCCATACCCGTTGACCGGCGTATGGGGTGCGGCGCGTCGGTAAAGCCGTCAGGCTTTCTGAATGTTGAGGCCTTCCTGTCGGGCGACCTTTTCCAGCGTGTCCAGACAGGTGATGATCTGTTCGGGCGTGTGCTCTGATATGACGTTGAAGCGCAGGCGCGCCTTGCCGCGCGGCACGGCGGGCCAGGTCGCCGGCGGCACGAAGACGCCGTTTTTCCGCATGGCGATGGATAGGCGGTAGGCGTCGGTATCCTCGCCGACCATGATGGGGATGATGGCGGTCTTCTCAGCCAGACAGGTGTCGAAGCCCCGCTTTTTCGCCTCGCTCACGAACAGGTCAATATTGCGGTGCAGCCGCGCGACGATGCTGGGGTCGCTCCTCAAGAGGCGCTCCGAGGCCAGAGCCGCCGCCGCCATGGCGGGGGAAATGCCCACGGAGAATACGAATCCGGGCAGCATATACCTCAGGTATTCGATGATGGCGTGAGGACCGGCCAGATACCCGCCGCAGGCGCCCAGGCCCTTGGAGAGCGTGCCCATCTTGATATCGATGTCGCCTGGCTGCAGACCGAAAAACTCGTCCACGCCGCCGCCCGTCTCGCCCAGGACGCAGGTGGAGTGCGCCTCGTCCACCATGAGGAAGCACCCGTACTTCTTTTTCAGGGCGACGAATTCGGGCACCGGCGCCACGTCACCGTCCATGCTGTAGGCGCCCTCGATGACGATGAGCACTTTGGCGAACTTGTCGCGCCGGGACTGCAAAAGGCGCTCCAGGGTCTTATAGTCGTTATGGGGGAAGGGACGCGCGGTGGCCTTGCTCAACTGGCAGCCCTGCCAGATGCTGTTGTGAGCCAGCACGTCGTAGAGGATGAGGTCGCCCTCGCCGCAGAAATTGCCTACGAAGGTCTGATTCGTCGCAAATCCGGAAACCAGCACGAGGCAGTCCTCGGCGTGCTTCCATTCGGCGAGCTCCTTCTCGAGCGTGCGGTACAGGGTCTTCTCACCCGCGAGCAGGCGGCTGCCGCTGGCGCTCGTGCCGTACTGGTCGATGGCGGCTTTGGCGGCCTCGCTGACCTCTTTGCGTCCGGACATGCCGACGTAGTTATATGAGCCGAAGTTCAGCACGACTTCGCCGTCCATGACCGATGTGTCGCGCAGGGGGGAATCGTGGCTGACGAAGTACGGGTCGTCGTCGCCGACGATGGCGTTTTTTTCAATGAAGCGCTGCTCAAGCGCCTTGTATTCAGGTGTATCTTCAAATCGGTAAATGGGGGTGATGTTCTCCATGCCGTTCATCTCCTGTGTGCCATAAATCCCACAATCTTATAAAGTG
This sequence comes from Clostridia bacterium, assembly GCA_017431365.1. Taxonomy (GTDB): domain Bacteria; phylum Bacillota; class Clostridia; order Christensenellales; family Aristaeellaceae; genus Firm-10. The sequence continues at coordinate 11,652 of JAFRLF010000081.1, forward strand.
ATTATAAACAGACGAAACCGTATTGTCAAGATTGAAGGCAAATGGTATAATGACCTTAACAAAAAGGAGGGATTCGCCATGATTGCGGTGGTCGCCGCCGTCATTCGGCAGGGTGACAGCGTCCTGATCGCTCAGAGGCCCGCAGGCGGGCAGCTGGCCGGCCGGTGGGAATTTCCCGGCGGGAAGATCGAAAAGGGCGAGTCGCCCGAACAGGCCCTCAGCCGGGAACTGCGCGAGGAACTGGACATTGAAGCGCGGGCTGAGCAGATCCTTTGCGCTTTGACGACGGTTCACCCCGACGGAAGGGATATCCTGATCCTTTTTTACGAGGCGCGGATCGTTTCAGGTCAGCCCCGGCCCGTCGAAGAGGCGCAGACGCGCTTCGTGCCGGTCGCGGATCTCGGGTCGTACGATCTGTGCGAGGCGGACCGCGCCTTTGCCGGGCGCTGTCTGATCTGAAAGGCGGTTCTAAAGAGACGGTTTTTTATCATGTAAAGGAGGTGTCGGCTTGACAGAACTGTTGACATGGGCATCGTCCGTGGGTATGGCTATCTGGATAGCGCTCATCATCATCGGATACTGCCTCGTGGTGGTGGAAATGTTCATTCCCGGGTTCGGCGTGCCGGGCATCAGCGGGCTGTGCTGCCTGATCGTGGGCATATTCTTCGCCTCGGGAGGGAGCTTTCAGCGCGGCGCGCTGCTGACGCTGATCGTCGCGGCGCTGTGCGGGCTCGCGCTGTTTATCAGCATGCGGCTCGCAAAGGGAAGGCTTCAGAAGTCCAGGCTTGTCCTCAATGAGACGAGCAGCAGTCCCACGAGCCTGCAGACGGATCTCAACCGGTATGTGGGCAAGTCCGGCGTGGCGCAGACGCCCCTTCGGCCGGCCGGCGTGGCCGAGATCGAGGGACAGCGCGTCGACGTTCTGACCGACGGGGAATTCCTCGAATCCGGGCGCTCTGTCGTTGTCACCCGCGTGGAGGGGAACAGCGTCTTCGTCCGCCAGGCCTGAAGCGCTCCGGACTGATTATTGATTTAATTTTGATAACGACCTGAATACACAAGGAGGTTTCCAACATGGCACTTGCAGGGATGGGCGTCGTCGTCATTCTCGTACTCATCGTGATTTTTCTGATCATCTTCCTCAACCTGGTGCCGCTGTCGCTGTGGATTTCAGCCACGGCGTCGGGCGTGCACGTATCGATCGGCACGCTCGTAGGCATGCGCTTCCGCCGGATCAATCCCTCGCGCATCGTTCTGCCCCTCATCAAGGCGACGAAGGCCGGCCTGAAGGTCGACATGAACGAGATGGAAGCCCATCTGCTGGCTGGCGGCAACGTCGACAGGGTCATCAACGCCCTGATCGCCGCCGAATCGGCTCAGATCCCCCTCGAGTTTGAGAGCTGCCGCGCCATCGACCTGGCCGGCCGCGACGTGTTGCAGGCCGTGCAGATGAGCGTCAATCCCCGCGTCATCGAGACGCCTGTCGTCGCCGCCATCGCGAAGGACGGCATCGCGCTGCGCGCCCAGGCCCGCGTGACCGGGCGCGCCAACATCGCCCGCCTGGTCGGCGGCGCCGGCGAGGAGACCATCACCGCCCGCGTCGGCGAGGGCATCGTCACGACCATCGGCTCCGCCGAGACCCATAAGGAAGTGCTTGAGAACCCCGACCGCATCAGCCAGACCGTGCTGAGCAAGGGCCTGGACGCCGGCACGGCGTTTGAGATCCTCTCCATCGACATCGCGGACGTGGACGTCGGCCGCAACATCGGCGCGCAGCTGCAGATGGATCAGGCCGAGGCCGACCGCCGCATCGCCCAGGCGAAAGCGGAAGAGCGCCGCGCCATGGCCGTGGCGCACGAGCAGGAACTGATCGCCACCGTGCAGGAGATGCGCGCGAAGGTCGTCGAGGCGGAGGCGGAGGTGCCCCACGCCATGGCCGAGGCGCTCAAGAACGGCAAGATGGGCGTCATGGATTACTACCAGATGCAGAACGTCATTTCCGACACCCGCATGAGGGACGCCATCTCCGGTAAGGGCGAGAAGGCTGACGAGAAATAAGCCCCGTCCCGTTCAGAGAGGAGGCTTAGCATGGAAAGGATATTGCCGCTGATCATCATCGGCATCATCTACAGCATCGTCAATGCCATAAAGAAGAGCAACGGCCAGGGGAAGGGGTCGGGCGCGCCGCAGACGCGTCAGCCAGCCATGAGGGCGAACGCGGCGCAGCCTGCCGCGCCCAAGGTTTCCCCGGCGCCAGTTTCAAGGACACCGGCCCCCGCCGCGCCCGCCGAGCCTGCGCCGGTGGCGCGCGATCTGCCTGAGTCGGACCGCATGCCCGCCTTCGTCGACGAAGGAGACAGCCGCGAATGCGAGCACGGCAGCGTGGGCGGGTCGATGGATATCGAGTCGCACGAGGGCATGAAGGACGGCTTTGAGCACGCGACGACCAAGGTGAAGACCCAGGTCAAAACGCAGGTCAAGGTCAACGTCAAAACGCGAGAGTCCGACGACGCCAATGACCGCGCTCCGCTGAAAAGCGCCCGCGGCGTGGACAGAAAGAAGCTGATGGAGGCCGTCGTCATGGCGGAAGTCCTCAAGAGACCGTCCGAGCGGCGCTTCAGGTACAGATAGGATTCGTATTTAAACATTCCGGCATGGGCAAATCGCCTCTGCCGGAGTGTTTTTTTTGCTGCGCTCGAACCGGCGGGCGAGGGGTTAGAAAGCTTCCATAAATGAATAATCGGGAAATTCTGCGTTAGACAAAACGTATATTAACGTTAATAATTAGTTAATTTCATGAATAGAAGTAAATTTTGGGTTGACAATATTAAGAGATTGTTTTATTTATAAATTATCGTTTGCGGCGCATCAAGTCGCGAATATGGATTATGAAGAGGAGGAAGATTTATGAAGAAGTTCCTGGCTGGGCTGCTGGTGCTGATGCTGGCGATCACCGTTTTCACCGGCTTTGAAGTGAAGACAGCGAAGGCCGATCCCAACGAGCTGAAGTTCTACGACAACAACTCGACGGCGGCGAGAATGGAGTTCTTCCAGAAAGCGTTCGACGAGTACTACGAGAAGACGGGCGTTCGCTTCATTTACGAGGGCGAGCCGTGGGGCAACTCGGCCAACACCGTGACGACCATGTTCGCCGGCGGCAACGGCCCCGACGTCTACGCGCACGTGGGCAATGAGGAAGTCGCCGTCAAGAACGGCTGGCTGTACCCCATCGACGACTGGATCGCCGAGCACGGCGACAATTTCGTCGGCCTTGTGACCAACTGGTACTGGCCCAACGAGAAAGCGGCCTATGACCACAACTACGTCTTCCCGGACGCGACGCTGGGCAAGGGCATCTACTACCGCAAGGACTGGGTCGAGGAGATCGGCTACGAGATCCCCACGGGCAAGGACTGGAACATGGCGGCCTTCTGGGATCTGGCTGAGAAGCTGACTGACCCCAGCAAGAACCGTTACGGCTTCTCCTTCCGCGGCGGTTCCGGTTCCGGCGCCTGGTGCGAGAACATGCTCGGCATGTACACGGCCTCCTACGCCTATGATCCCGAGACCCTGCAGTGGCCTTTCGACGACATCAGCACGGGCATGAAGGATTATACCGACAGCTGGCTGAACCACCTCTCTCCGGAAGACAGCCTGAACTGGGGCTGGGCTGAGCAGATCGACGCCTTCTGCTCCGGCCTCGTGGGCCTGTTCTACAACGACTCCGACTGCTTCCCCTTCATGATGGAGCGCATGGAGCCCGGCACCTGGGGCGTGCTGCAGGTGCCCTATGACCTCAAGGGCCGCGGCATCCAGGGTGGTCTGAACCCCACCTACGCCTACGCGATCAGCGCTCAGTCCGAGAACGTCGAGGCCTGCCTGGGCCTGATGGAGTTCCTCTATGAGCCGGACCGCAACGCCGAGTACTGCATCATGATGGGCGAGATCCCGGTATGCCTGGACGTCATGGAGAACGAGTACTTCGCGCCTGAAGGCCCTCTGGGCGAGTTCGTCAAGGCGCTGGACAACCCCGACGTGTGCCTGGGCGGCCAGCTGGTCGGCATGAACAAGACCGAATGGGCGGGCTACACCTACGACGTCGGCGCTGAGATGCAGATGTATCTGCTGGGCGAGATCACCTTCGACGAGCTGATGGCCGGCTATCAGGAGTTCAACCAGACGGCTCTGGACAACTACTTCGCCGAGAATCCCGACAGGGCCAGAGACATCATCAAGATGGGCGACTTCCTGGCGTCGGAGAATTAATTCCATCAACGGAGAAGGAATGAGATTAGCCTGACGACTGAAATGGCGCTGTCGGCGGTAAATCAGCCGCTGGCAGCGCCGTTTTTCAAATGCTAGTCCTGGAGGGGATCACAAGTGAGTGAAAAAATACACGTGCCGAAGAGAGTGACGAGAGGCCTGCAGCTTAACAAATGGTATGAGCCCTATGTCCTGCTCACGCCCATGCTGATCATGCTGGGTTTTCTCTTCCTCTATCCGATTATTCTCAGCTGGTGCATGGCTTTTCAGAAATACAAGCTGACAGAGATGTACGACGTGTATTTCTACAAGGCGGATAAGCTGTTCACCAATTTCATTACGCTGTTCAAGAAGGACAGGTACCTCTCGCGCGTGACGCTGACCTCGCTTTACATGACCCCGCTTCTGGTGCTGGTGTCGACCGTATTCGGCCTCACCGCCGCTCTGGCATTGAACAAAAAGATCCCTCTGCGCGGATTCTTTCAGATCATCATATTCCTGCCGAGCGCCATATCGGGCTTTTTGACGTCGATCATGTTCCGCTGGATGGCCAACGCGGAGTACGGCGTCTTTAACGATCTGCTGATGAATGTGTTTCATCTCACCGATTCGAAGATCAGTTTTCTGTCAGCGCCAGGGCCGGCCCTGGCCGTGGTCATCATCGCCACGGTGTGGGTGGCCACGCCCGGCTACGCCATGACGCTGCTGGCGGCCATGCAGTCCATCCCCAAGGACATTGAGGAGGCCGCGGAGATCGACGGCTGCAACGTGGTGAAGCGCGTGTGGCACATCACGCTGCCATATATCAAGCCCACGTTCGTCATCATGTTCCTTCTGAAGTTTATCTGGTCGTTCAACTACATGGACATCGTCAGCACGGTGACGGGCGGCGGTCCGGCCTTCCGCACGACGACGCTGCCTATGTACATGTATTCGCTGGGCTTCGGGACGTATGACTTCGGCCGCGCCGCGGCGCTGGGCCTTTGCGTGCTGGCGGGGCTGGGGCTGTTCGTCATCGTGTACATGAAGCTGACCAGATATGAAAAGGCGGGTGAGGACTTTTGACCGGCATCAACGCAGCGAAAGCTCAGCCAAAGGAAAAAAGAACGCTCTCGCGCTCCGCGCGCAACCGCATCGGCAACACGATCCGCTATATCGTGCTGATCCTTCTGACGCTGATCGCCTTTTTCCCGATGTACTGGATCGCACAGACGGGCTTCAAGGCGTACAACGAGATCATCAATTTCGAAAAGGTCACCTACTGGCCGCATAACTGGACGCTGGAGAACTTCCGGCAGCTGTTCGTCGAGTTCAAGTACTTCACTTACGTCTGGAACACGGTCAAGGTGGGGTGCATCACCGGTGTCATCGTGGTGGCGCTGACATCGCTGGGCGGCTATGGCCTGGCGCGGTATAAATTCAAGGGCAAGGCCGCCGTGACGGGCATTTTCCTGCTGGTGCAGATCGCGCCTGTCATGCTGAGCCAGATCCCGATCTACGCCATGTTCTCCCGGATGAACCTGATCGGCACTCACACGGGGCTTTGCATGCTGTTCATCTCCATGTCCGTGCCGTTCAATACGGTGACGATGCGCTCGTTCTTCGAGCGCGTGCCCGTGGCCATCGAGGAGGCGGCGTTTGTCGACGGCTGCAACCGCGTGCAGACGCTGTTCAAAATCGTCCTGCCGAACCTGAAGCCGGGCCTGGTGACGATCTTCATCAACGGGTTCACGCTGGCGTGGAACGACATCATCACCGCCACGCTGTTCGTGCAGACGCGCAGCAAGTGGACGGTCAACGTCGGTCTGAAGTCTCTGATCGGCAAGGTCTCAATCGACTGGGGCCAGCTGATGGCCGGCGCGTTCCTAACCATGATCCCCTCGATCATCCTGTTCATCGTCACTCAGAAGGCGCTCGTCTCCGGCTCGCCAATGGGTTCGGTGAAGGGCTGACAGCATCATACAAGCAGACCGGCACAGGCGCAGCGCTTGTGCCGCTTCTGCATTTATGGTATATTGACCTCGGGAACAGGAAGTTGTATCACTAAACCGACTTGACGAGGTGAAGACGATGCCAGCGAGGATCATCCATAAACGTGCGTTACACGCTGTGACAAAGATGCTTTTGTGCGTTATTCTGACGGCGTGCGCACTGCTTTCCATGGCTCGCGCCGAAGAAAAAGTGTCTGACCTGACAATCATGATCTATATGTGCGGGAGCAACCTGGAGAGCGAATACGGCTCGGCGTCAGCCGACATTCAGGAGATGATAAACGCGCAGGTCGATACGAGCCGCGTGAACGTGCTGGTCATGGCAGGCGGCACCGCCCGGTGGAACTCGGGATTCGACCCCGGGGAGATCAGCATCGCGGAGATCGGCGCGCGGGGCATGCGCGTGATATGGCGGCAGCAGGCCGCCAGCATGGGCGACGCGGCGACGCTGAAGACGCTGCTCGACTACGGCGTCAAAAACCGGCCGGCGAGGGACTACGGCCTGATCTTCTGGAATCACGGGGGCGGACCGATGGAGGGCCTGTGCTGGGACGAACTGTTTTCCATGGACCCGCTGTCGCTGGAGGAGCTGGGGCGGGGCATCGCGGAGTCCGGTCTTGAAGGGAAGCTGCGCTTCGTGGGGTTCGACGCCTGCCTGATGTGCTCGGTCGAGGTGGCGCACGCCCTCGCGCCCTATGCCGAGTACATGATCGCCTCTCAGGAGACGGAGCCGGCCACGGGGTGGAATTACACCTTTCTGACCGGCATCGCGGACGACGAATCCGGCGCGGAGACGGGAAGGCGCATCGTCGACAGCTATTTTGATTCCCTTGAAGGGAGCAATGATATCCTGACGCTGGCGTGCGTCGACCTGAGCCGCATATCGGATCTTGAGGCGGCGATGGACGAGAGCTTTTCCAAGCTTAGTGCGAGGCTGACGCAGGAGGACTTCGCCGAGCTGTCGAGAGCGCGCAGCCAGGCGACGGGCTTTGGCCAGCCGGTGCGCGGCGTGGGCATCGACGGTTACGACCTGGTGGATCTGAAGGCGCTGGGCGAGAGCACGGTCAAAGCCGACGCGCTTGAACAGGCGCTTGAAGGGGCGGTCGTGTACCAGCGCAGCAGCGAGGACGGCGCGTCCGGACTGTCGGTGTATCATCCGCTGTGGAACAAGGAAATGTTCCTGAAAGCCTGGGGTGAAAACTACAGAGAAATGGGCTTCTGTCCGGGGTATACGAAGTACATCGAGTCCTTCGGCCGGTCGCTGACCGGAGCGTCCATGACGGACTGGTCCGGCCTCGTCACTCAGGAGGAGGACCTTGGCCCGAAGGACAGCGTCATATCCCTGCGCCTGACCGACGAGCAGGCCGCCAGCCTGCAGAGCGCGCAGCTCATCATCCTGAAGAGGATGTCCTTTGTCAGCACGGCGCTCGCGCCTATCTGGCGCGTGCCCGTCACCCTGGACGAGGATAACACGCTGACGGCCCGATACAGCGGCAAGGCCATCTACGTCACCGACATGGAGGGCAACCCCCTGACGAAGGATCCCGTGAGCTACATCATGTTCGGCGACGGGGAGACGATCCGCATCAACGCCTGGTACGAGGACAACAGCCGCCGCGTCGACGCGCGGGACGTGACCCACGTCATCTATGAGTGCGCCCTGGACGAGGCGAGCGGTCAGGTAGACATCATTCGAACCTATGTGTACGACCGCGTCACCGGGAGCTACACCAACAGGATCCAGTTCGTGAACGAAGGCTTCACGATGGTCGGGTTCTGGAACTTTTTGAGAAACATCCCGTCGGAGGGAGATCCTCTGCCCGGCTTTGACAGCTGGGAAGGGTTTCAGGGCTACGCGATGGAGACCATGGACCCCAATCAGCCCTGGCAGTTCCGCGTGTTCGACGAGCAGCAGGACGGCAGTCAGCTCTCCGGGGCCATCGAGGTGACGGATACCCAGGCTGAGGCGGTCTTAAGCCCATTGACGCCTCTGCCTAACCCGAACGTGCGCCTGATCGAGCGCACCGGCGGCCAGGTTTCGACCGACCAGCTTTCGATAGATATTGATGTTCAGCTGGTCGACGCGCCCATGGAGAACGCGCTTCGGCTCGTGTTCCATCTCAAAAACACCACAGCCGCCGATATCACGCTTTCAGGTGAGAAATTCATCCTCAACGGGAGGACGGTGACCTCCAACTCGCTGTACAGAAACCTGAAAGCGGGCGAAGAAGTCGACGTCATCAGGGATCTGGATCTGCGGGCCCTGCCGGGCGTCAGTGAGATTCATTCTGTGAGCTGCCGGTTTACGGTCAAGGACGAGACATATACCGAGATCGACGCGTTTGACTGGGAAGTCGGGCTGAGCGGCGTTACATTGATGGGCGCCGACGTGCCTGCGGGACTGGCTGTCGCCGAATCCGGCGGCATGAGGGCGACGCTCCTCTCCGTCAGCCAGAACAACAGGGATGAGATCCGCTGCGAAATACTGCTGGAGAACCTGAGCGGCGGGGAGATCAACATCAGCGACGGCACGGTGCTGATAAACGGAATCCGCACGGACGCCACGTTTTCGGCCCACCTGCCGCCGAACAGCGAGCAGGTCGTCAGTTTGTCATATCCGGATTACGTGTATCTTTCCGATTGGCTTCATACGCCGGAAAAGCCGGGCGGCGGCGTTCTGGCCAGCGAGGGGAATATCCTGTACAGGCTGGGGGAGACGAGTGTTAAGAGGATCACGCTGTATCCGTTCCTCTCGAGCTATGACAGCGTTCTGGCGTTGAACGACGCGCAGACGGCGCTCGACCTGGTTCTTGACGAGCCCGTGCGCCTCGCTCCGACGGACGAAGCGCCCCTGCGGGATGAGAACCTTATCCTCGTCGACGGAGACGTGCGCATTTCGCTCGAGCAGATGTTCATAGCGTCCGACGGCGTGAGCCTTTTGCTCATCGCGGACAACATGACGGACGAGGCGCAGTCTCTGAGCGTCGTTGACATGGCCTTCGACGGGACGGCGCCGGAGCCCGGGCTGATGGGCGGCGTAAAGGGCTGCAGCCTGACGCCGCGCTCGACGCGCGTCATGTTCGCCTACTTCACTTTTGAAGAGGAGGACCTGCCCGCTTCCTTCGACGAGATGAGCCTGCGCTTCGTCATCGGGAAACGGCGTACGGATATTCTGACAATAGGATTGAGTGAACCGGCCGCTTTCGACGCGCCTCTGGGCACCGGACTGTCCGCAAGCCAGCTGAGCGCGGAGACGGCGGACCTCATCGACGAAGTCATGATGATGCCCGATGAAATCGTCCTGAAGGACGCGCAGTCGGCTCATGCCTATACCCTGACGGCGCCGCAGTTCGACACCGGCAGCCTTGAGATCGATCACGGCGCGGCGCGCGTGTGCCTGGCGGAAACCGGCGGCGCCGCGGATGAACAAGCCCTGCGCTATCACGTCCTGGCGACGGCTGATCTTAAACCGGTGGCTGACAGGGCGTGGACGGCCGATTTCTCCGGATTCGCGTTGGAGATCGACGGCAGCTATGTGAGTGTCGAGGATACTGTAGGAGCGGACGGATCCATTGCGGGCCAGCCTATGGGGTATTCGCTGTCCTTCTATCGGACGCATGAGGAACTTGAGGAGCAGATCGGGGATTTCCTGTTCAGCAATTTCGAGGCCGATCCGAAGTGGACGGTCCGCTACGGCGAGGACGGCGCGTATCTGACGGACGTCAGTCTTGAGCTTAAGGAGATGTGGAATTTCAACAGTCCCTATACCAATTATCCGATCGATGATTTTGAGGGCATCGGAATCTATCAGGCTTTCATCGCCGAGCCGGACGAGGGCAGATATGAGTGGCATTACGAGAGCGTGGAGCTGCCCTTCGAGGGGCCGCTGGACTTCACGCTCGTTCCGTTCGAAGCCGTCGAGGGAGAACTTGCGCTGCTCTACAGCTTCAGGCTGACCGACGGGTCGACCGTCACGCTGAAGCAGCCCTTAAACTGAAATAAAACACAGCGGCGGGCCGTTCCTCATGACAGGGAGCGGCCTGCCGCTATTTTGATACTATTCGAATGACCTCAGATGCGGCACTTCTGGCCGACGCCCTCTTCTTCGGCCTTGAACATGAGGTCGATGACCTTCATGACCCGCAGGGCCTGCTCGGGCTTGACGATGAGCTCCTCGCGTCCCTCGATCACGCCCACGATGTTTTTGTAGTACTCCGACCAGTCCGGATGCTCGTCCGGCAGGGGGATTTCGTTCATCGTGTATTCGGGGCGCGGCGCCATCGTGCGGGTGGGGCCAGCCTCCGTGTAAACGATGTCGTCCGACCACTTCATCTCCGCGTTGGGCTTGAGCTTTAAGAGGCGGCCCTTGCAGCTCCAGTCGTCGATCTGAAGGGTCCCTTCCGTGCCCTGGACGTGCCAGCGCGGCGCGTTGATCAGGCAGTTTGTGGACATTTCCATCTCATACGAGCAGCCGCCCTCGAAGCGGATGAAGAGCTTGATGTTGTCGTCCACGCCGGGGGTGAACATGCTCAGAAGGTGCGCGTCCACGGAGACGACCTTTTCGTCGGAGAACATCTGCATGGCCTGATCCAGGAGGTGCACGCCCCAGTCGAGTAGCATGCCGCCGCCGTTCTCCTTATGACCGCGCCAGCCGTACATCGAGCCGCGCGAGCCCTGGACCTTGCTCTCGATCATGTAGACTTTGCCAAGCAGTCCCTGCTCCTTCGCCGCCTTGACGATGCGGAAATCCCTGTCCCAGCGGCGGTTCTGATGGATGGAGAAAAGCTTTCCCGTCTCGTCGCGCACGGCGATGATCTGTTCGAGCTCGGCGCTGTTCAGGGTGACGGGCTTTTCGCAGACCACGTTTTTCCCCGCGCGCAGGGCGGCGATGGCGATGTCCTTGTGGAAGTTGTTCGGCACGGCGATGGTCACAAGGTTGACGCTCTCGTCGGCCAGGAGCTCTTCAAGCGATCCGTATGTGTGCAGTCCCTTCGCTTTTGCGGCCTCCATGGCCTCGGGACGGATGTCGTACGCGCCGTAAACCTCGATGTCGCTGACCTTCTCGCTCACGCTGGCCGCGTGCCAGCTGCCCATTCCGCCGTATCCAACGATAGCCTGACGAATCCTGCCCATAACGCACACCTCTTTCACTGATGATGTGATATATGCAACGCCGGGGTTGACCCGGTTCTGGCACAATATTAACGTTTGAGGCGCGGGATGTCAAGACAAAATAGTGACCTATAAAATGTGAGGTAATTGTCTCGTTGTTTGATCAGGTTTGTTTCGGGTGTAATTTTTTGGATTTTATGACTTGTTAATGGCGTAAAAACGTGATATTGTATGTACATAATGTGTGTACATGGACAGGAGGCGTCATCTTATGATTGCGACAAAGGTATTTAAAAATGGGAACAGTCAGGCGATTCGCTTACCCCAAGAGATGCGTACGAACAAAAAAGAATTGTATATAACAAAACTTGGTAACGTTTACGTCGCTTTCCCGGCTGATGATCCATGGATGCCGACAAAGCAGGCTATAGGGTCTTTTTCGGAGGCTTTTATGGAGGAAAGGAATCAACCTTCCTGGGACGCGGTACTGAGGGAGGAGTTGTAATGCTCCTGCTTGATACAAATATCTGCGTGTATCTGATGAAAAACAAATATCCTGAGGCAACGCGTAAATTGCTAAGTTACGATCCTTCCGAGATAGCGGTTTCTTCGGTTACGGTATATGAACTGGAGTATGGAGCGGCGAAAAGCCGATGGCCAGAGAAAAACAGATGCAATATAAAGCTGTTTCTTGCGCCTTTCACGATTCTTCCATTTGACGGAAACGATGCTGTTGCGGCCGGTGAGATCAGGCAAATGCTGGAAAAAGCCGGTACCCCCATTGGCCCGTACGATATTCAGATTGCCGCGCAGGGTTTGGCGAGGGAGTATACCGTTGTTACTCATAATACCTGCGAGTTTTCCCGCATACCGGACCTGCAAGTCGTTGACTGGGTGGAATAATTGAGTACGATTATAGCTCGAATGACGTACAGATTTGCACTTTTAGGTGAAATTGTTCGGCTTTTTGGGCTTGACGTCCGGGCGCGGCCGGTATATAATGTCCGAAAAGCGATGACCGGAGACAAGTAACGCCCCCATTCCGGACAAGAGAGCTGCCGTATGGTGCGAGGCAGACCGGACGCCGGCGCGAATACACTCCGAGAGCCGTGGGCTGAACATACGTCAGTAGGCCCGTCCGGGTACGCCCGTCACAGCGCGTTCGAGAGGTCGGATTCGTCCGGCAACAGAGGTGGTACCGCGGTAAAATGTATTTATCGTCCTCTGCACATAGCTGCAGAGGGCGTTATTTATGCCTTCTGCGTATAAGACGGAAGGAGAGATAAACCATGCCCATCACCGAGATCCTGGCGTCCAACGCCCAGAGATTCCCCATCGACGTCGCCCTGGTAGAGATCAACCCCCGATTTGAGCCCGAGAGCCGCATCACCTGGCGCGACTACGCCCTCATGCAGCCCCAGCCGGGCGAGCCGTTCCGCCGGGAACTGACCTGGTCGGACTTCGACAAGAAGGCCAACCGATTCGCCAACCTGCTGATGACGCGCGGCGTCCGCAAGGGCGACAAGGTGGCCATCCTGCTTATGAACTCGCTGGAGTGGCTGCCCATATACTTCGGCATTCTCAAGGCCGGCGCGGTGGCCGTGCCCCTCAATTACCGCTATACGGCCGAGGAGATCCGCTACTGCCTGGACAAGGCCGACTGCGTCATGCTGGCCTTCGGGCCGGAGTTCATCGGCCGCATGGAGGAGATCTGTGACCGCATCCCCAAGATCAAGCACATGTTCTACGTGGGGGAGGAATGTCCCACCTTCGCCGACAGCTATGACCGGATGATCGGCTTCTGCTCTTCCCGCGCGCCGGAGGTGCCCCTGACGGACGACGATGACGCCGCCATTTACTACTCCTCCGGGACGACGGGCTTCCCCAAGGCGATCCTGCACTCGCACATGTCGCTCATGCACGCCGCGCGCGTGGAGCAGAACCACCACAAGCAGACGCACGAGGACGTGTTCCTCTGCATACCGCCGCTTTATCACACGGGCGCGAAGATGCATTGGTTCGGCAGCTTCCTGGTGGGCGGGAAGGCCGTCCTTCTCAAGGGCACCAAGCCCGAGTGGATCATCAAGGCCGTTTCCGATGAAAAGTGCACCATCGTGTGGCTGCTGGTGCCGTGGGCGCAGGACATCCTTGACGCCATCGACCGCGGCGACATCCGGCTTGAGGACTACCATCTCGACCAGTGGCGGCTCATGCACATCGGCGCGCAGCCCGTGCCGCCGTCGCTGATCAGGCGCTGGCTCAAGGTCTTCCCGCACCACGACTACGACACGAACTACGGCCTCAGCGAGTCCATCGGGCCCGGCTGCGTACACCTTGGCCTCGGTCACATCGACAAGGTGGGCGCCATCGGACAGGCGGGTTACGGCTGGACGGTCAAGATCGTGGACGAAAACGGGCAGCCTGTCAAGCGCGGCGACGTGGGTGAGCTCTGCGTCAAGGGCCCCGGCGTCATGAAGTGCTACTACAAGGATGAGCAGGCCACCAACGAGGTCCTGAAGGACGGCTGGCTCTACACCGGCGACATGGCCATGGAGGACGAGGACGGGTTCATCTTCCTCGTCGACCGGAAAAAGGACGTCATCATCACCGGCGGCGAGAACCTGTACCCCGTGCAGATCGAGGACTTCATCCGCGCGCACAACGCGGTCAAGGACGTCGCGGTCATCGGCCTGCCGCATCCGAGGCTCGGCGAGATCGCCGCGGCCATCATCGAGGTCAAGCCCGGCATGACCCTCACCGAGGACGAGGTCAACGACTTCTGCACCGGCCTGCCGCGCTATAAGAGACCCCGCAAGATCATCTTCGCCGAGATCCCGCGCAACCCCACCGGCAAGATCGAAAAGCCCAAACTGCGCAGCATATACTGCGGCGAGAGCCTCGTGGCACAGCAGATAGAAAAATAAAGCCGCATATATCGAATGAAATTGAGGAGATGCTGTACAATGCCCAAAAAACTCCTGATCGGCAACGCGGCCGTGGCTCGCGGCGCGTATGAAGCCGGGGTACGGGTCGTATCCTCCTATCCGGGGACGCCGTCCACAGAGATTACCGAGAGCATGGTCGCCTATGACGACGTATATGTCGAGTGGGCGCCCAATGAAAAGGTCGCCTGCGAGGTGGCCGTCGGCGCGTCCATGGCGGGCGCCCGTTCCATGACCTGCTGCAAGCACGTCGGTTTCAACGTCATGGCGGACCCCGTGTTTACCGCCAGCTATATCGGCGTCAACGGCGGCATGGTCATATGCGTTGCGGACGACCCCGGTATGCATTCCTCTCAGAACGAGCAGGATTCCCGCCACTACGCCAAAGCGGCCAAGCTTGCCATGCTTGAGCCCTCGGATTCCGCGGAGTGCCTTCAGTACACGAAGCGCGCCTTTGAGCTGAGCGAGAAGTTCGACGTGCCCTTCGTTCTGCGCCTGTCCACGCGCGTCTCTCACTCGCAGAGCCTGGTCGAGACAGCCGACCGCGCCGACGTCCCCCTGAAGCCCTACGAAAAGAATATCGCCAAAAACGTCATGATGCCGGCCAACGCCATAAAGAGGCATGTGGCGGTGGAGGAGCGCGCCAAGGCCCTGCTGGCCTTCGCCGAGGAAACGGATCTCAACACCGTCGAGGACAATGGCGCGAAGATCGGCGTCATCACGGCGGGCATATCCTATATGTACGCCCGCGAAGCGCTGGGAGACCGCGTCAACTACCTGAAGCTCGGCATGGTCTATCCCCTTCCCGTGGAGAAGATCAACGCCTTCTGCGCCTCATGTGAAAAGGTCTATGTCGTCGAGGAACTCGACCCCGTGATCGAGGAGCACTGCAAGGCCATCGGCGCGCAGGTCATCGGCAAGGACGTGTTCACGATGCTGGGCGAGTACACGCCCGCCATGATCGCGAAGGCCGTTTTCGATCAGGATCCGCCGGCCAGCCTCGGCGCGGAGGAGCCCGTGCCCGTGCGTCCGCCGGTCATGTGCCCCGGCTGCCCGCATCGCGGGACGTTCTATGTCCTCAAAAAGCTCGGCCTGACCGTTTCCGGCGACATCGGCTGCTATACGCTCGGCGCGGCGCAGCCGCTGGCGTCCGTGGACAGCACCATATGCATGGGCGCGTCCGTCAGCGCGGCGCTTGGCATGGCCAAGGCCAGAGGCCCCGAGTTCAACAAAAAGCTGGTGTCAGTCATCGGCGACAGCACGTTCATTCACTCGGGAATCACCGGCCTCATCGACATCGTGTACAACAAGGGCGCGAATACCGTCATCATCCTGGACAATTCCATCACCGGCATGACCGGCCATCAGGACAACCCCACCACCGGGAAGACCATCCGCGGCGAAGCGACGAAGCAGGTGGACCTCGAAATGCTCTGCCACGCCGTCGGCGTAGACCATGTGCGAATTGTCGACCCGTTCGACGTGAAGGCCATGGAGCAGGCCGTCAAAGAAGAGACGACCCGCGAGGAGCCCTCTGTCATCATCGCACAGAGGCCCTGCGCCCTGCTCAAATACGTCAAGTACGAGGGCCGCTGTCATGTCTCAGACCGCTGCCGCAAGTGCAAGATGTGCATGAAACTGGGCTGCCCGGCCATCTCCGTCCACGGGGACGAGGTGCGCATCGATCCCAACCAGTGCAACGGCTGCGGCCTGTGCGTCAACGTCTGCCCCTTCGGCGCGATTGAAAAGGAGGTCTGACCCATGAGCACAACGAATATCATGATCGTCGGCGTCGGCGGGCAGGGGACCCTCCTGGCCAGCCGCATCCTCGGCAACGTATGCGTGAGCGAAGGGTATGACGTGAAGGTCTCCGAAGTGCACGGCATGTCCCAGCGCGGCGGCAGCGTGGTGACCTACGTCAAATTCGGCGATCAGGTGAATTCCCCCATCATCGGGAAGGGCGAGGCGGACATCATCCTGGCCTTCGAGCTGCTCGAGGCCTACCGCGCCCTGCCGTATCTGAAAGAGGGCGGGCGGATCATCGTCAATACGCAGAGCATCGACCCGATGCCCGTCATCACCGGGGCGATGACGTATCCTGAGGATATCGTACAGAAGCTCTCCGCGAAGGTCAACGTCACGGCCATCGACGCGCTGACTCTGGCCAAAGAGGCCGGCAACGCCCGGGCCGTCAACGTGGTTCTCATCGGCCTCATGGCGAAGAACACGCAGATCCCCCACGACGTCTGGCTTGAGACCCTGAAGGCCACCGTCCCGCCGAAATTTGTGGACGTCAACGTCAAGGCCTTCGAGTTGGGCTACGGACAGTAAAGGGAGGTCGCAATCATGGATTTTCAGATTTCCGACCGGATGAGCGCGATGAAGGGTTCCGCCATCCGCGAGATCTTCAAGTACGCGGCGGACCCGACCGTCATTTCCCTGGCGGGCGGCAACCCCGCGCCGGAGCTCTTCCCCAATGAGGAGCTGGCGGGACTGGCGAAAGAATTTTTGGAGCAGCAGCCCGTGCTGAGCCTTCAGTACGGCGTGACGGAGGGGTACACGCCCCTTCGCGAGAGCGTAAAGGCCCGCCTCAAGGAAAAGGAAAACATCGACTGGCCGGACGACGACGTGATCGTCGTTTCCGGCGGGCAGCAGGCCATCGAGCTGAGCACGAAGTGCCTGGTGAACGCGGGGGACGTCGTGGTCGTGGAGGAGCCGTCCTTCATTGGCGCGACGAACGCCTTCCGCTCCTACGGCGCGAAGCTCGTGGGCGTTCCGATGGACGAGGACGGCATGAACATCGACGCGCTGCGCCGGGTGCTCTCGTCGACCCCCAACGTGAAGATCATTTACACCATTCCCACGTTCCAGAACCCGATGGGCACGACAATGAGCCTCGAAAAGAGAAAGGCGCTCTACGCGGCGGCCCGGGAGTTCAACGTGGTGATCATCGAGGACAACCCCTACGGCGATCTGACCTTCGACGGCACGAAGCTGCCCACGATCAAGTCCATGGACGAGGACGGCCGCGTCATCTACTGCGGGTCGTTCTCCAAGATCCTGTCGCCCGGCCTGCGCGTGGGGTATATGTGCGCCAATAAGGAGATCGTGCGGCGCGCCGTCATCGCGAAGCAGGTCTCCGACGTGCACACGCCCATGATCACCCAGCTGCTGGCGCACGGATTTCTGACGAAGTTTGACATCGACGCGCTGATCGTCAAAATGCGCGCCAATTACGCCCACAAGTGCTCGACCATGCTGGACGCGATCCGGACGTATTTCCCGGAAGGCGTGTTCTACACGAAGCCGAAGGGCGGCCTGTTCATCTGGTGCGATCTGGGACACGGCGTCGATACCCTCGCCCTGTCGAAAGCCGCGGTGGAGAAGAAGGTCGTCTACGTGCCGGGCAACACCTTCATGGTGGACATGGACAAGCCCACCAGCACCCTGCGCCTCAACTATTCCACCATGTCCGACGAGCGAATCGTCGAGGGCATCAGGCGCCTGGGCGAAGTGTTTGGCAATGTGCTGTAAAGATTTCCGATCATAAACGATAAAAACTGTGGCGGGATCGGCCGTACTCTGTTATAATGATGGAGTAAGACCGATTCCGCCATGTTTTTTTTGAAGGAGGTAAACGCGTTGCCTCGTATTTTCCTGGTCGGCGATTCGACCGTCGACGACAATACCCCGCCGTTCCGCGGGTGGGGCTGGGCCCTGCCGGAGTACGTCCGGGAAGGCGTGACCGTGAAAAACCACGCCCTGAGCGGCGAGAGCAGCCGCAGTTTCTGGGGAAAGGGGCTCTTCGATCCGGTGCGTGAAGCCATGACCGGGGGAGACATGCTCCTCGTTCAGTTCGGTCACAACGACGAAAAGGACGACGAGCGGCATACCGACCCGGCTTCGTCCTTTCCCCGGCATCTGCGGATTTATATCGACGCAGCCCGGGCGAAGGGGGCGCTGCCCGTGCTGATTACGCCGGTGGCGCGGCGCTTTTTTACGGCGGACGGCGGCATCCTCTATACCCACGGCGAGTATCCCGCCGCCATACGCGCTCTGGCGCAGGCCGAGGGCGTGCCGCTGTGCGATCTGAAGGCCGACAGCCGCGCCTTGTACCTGAAAGGCGGCCCCGACAAGACGGCGGAGCTTTTCGTCAGACTGAAGCCCGGGGAGCACCCGGATTTCCCCGACGGGCACGACGACAAGACCCATTTCTGCGCGGAAGGCGCGAAGGTGATCGCCGGGCTCGTGGCCCGGGAACTGTGGGCTCATCCGGCCTGCCGCGGCTTTATCAATCCCCCGGAAGGAGAGAAAGACGCATGAACATCGGCATACGCCTGCACGACACAAGACCCGGTACCCTGTTTGAGCGGCTGAGCTATGCCAAAGAGCAGGGCTTCAGCTGCGCGCACATCGCCATGAGCAAGGTGACGGACGATTTTGACATGATGGACGCGCCGCGCCTGCTCACGCCCGAGCGGGCCGCCGCCGTGCGGAATGACCTGGAGAAGAGCGGCCTCTCCTGCGCCGTGCTGGGATGCTATCTGTGCATCGCGACGCCCGACGATTCGGAGCGCAAGGCCGTGCATGACGTGTACCGGGCCCATCTCCGGTTCGCGCGGGAGATCGGCGCGGGCTGCGTGGGGACGGAGACCTTCGCCCATCCGGGTAGCGCTTTCGCGGCGGGGGCGCCGGACAGCGAGGAGGCCTTCGCCTTCTTCCTGGACTGCCTTCGTCCCCTCGTGCGGGCGGCGGAGGAAGAGGGGAGCATACTCGCCGTCGAGCCGGTCGTCTGGCACATCGTCTCCACGCCGGAAAAGGCCGAGCGCATGCTTGACGCCCTTCCCTCGGATAATCTGAGGATCATCCTGGACAGCGTGAACCTGCTCTCGGGGGCGAACGCGCCGCGCGCCGGGGCGATCATCGACGAGGCCATCGCGCGGCTCGGCGACAAGGTGAGCGTCCTGCACATGAAGGATTACCGGGCCGTCCCGGGCGAGGAGCGCGTGCGCTCCATGGCCTGCGGACAGGGCGTCATGGATTACAGAGGGCTTTTGTCCTTCGCGAAGAAGTACAGCCTGCCCATGACCCTGGAGGACACCGTGCCGGACAACGCTGAGAGCGCCCGGCTGCACCTTGAGCGAGCGGCAGCGCATTTATGATTTGCATATTAAACGGGAGGGAAAAAACAGATGGACATTCGTTATTCCTGCAATCAGAGAGACTTTAAGCGCTATACCACCGAGGAGATCCGTTCGGAATTCCTCATCGAGAAGCTCTTCGAGGCCGATCAGGTGATCGCCGTGTATTCCCACGTCGACCGCATGGTCACCCTGGGCGTCATGCCCGTTCATGAGACCGTCAGCATCGACAAGGGCATCGACGTGTGGAAGAATTTCGGCACCGGGTACTTCCTCGAGCGCCGGGAGCTGGGCATGTTCAACGTGGGCGGCCCCGGAAAGGTCTGCGTGGACGGAACCGTGTATGCCCTGGGATATCAGGACTGCC
The DNA here is from genome assembly GCA_017431365.1 of Clostridia bacterium. GTDB lineage: Bacteria > Bacillota > Clostridia > Christensenellales > Aristaeellaceae > Firm-10. Next base: position 31,468 of record JAFRLF010000081.1, read on the forward strand.
TGTACGTGACCATGGGCGCGAAGAGCGTCACCTTCGAGAGCGACAGCCCGGACGCCCCCGCGAAGTTCTACATGGTCTCCGCTCCGGCGCATTGCAGCTATGAAAACCGCCTGATCAAAATCGCCGACGCGGCCAAGCGCCCGGTGGGCGCGCTTGAAACCAGCAACGAGCGCGTCATCAACCAGTTTATCCATCCCTCCGTTCTGAAGACCTGCCAGCTTTCCATGGGCATGACAGTGCTGAAGCCCGGCTCCGTGTGGAATACCATGCCGGCGCATACCCACGAGCGGCGCATGGAGGTGTACTTCTACTTTGAAGTGCCGGAGAATAACGTCGTCTTCCACATGATGGGGGAAGGGCAGCAGACCCGCCACATCGTCATGCAAAACGAGCAGGCCGTGATCTCGCCCTCGTGGAGCATCCACGCCGGCGCCGGCACCAGCAATTACACCTTTATCTGGGCCATGGGCGGCGAGAACCAGGCCTTTGACGACATGGACAACATCGCCATCACAGATCTGCGATAATACGTGAGAAGAGGGGAGAAGAATTTCATGGACATGAACGCTTTCAGCCTTAAGGGGAAAATCGCCTGGATCACCGGCGCGTCCTACGGCATCGGCTTCGCCATCGCCGAAGCCTTCCACGCCGCCGGCGCGACCATCGTCTTCAACGATATAAACGAAGAGCTCGTCAACAAGGGCCTGAAGGCCTATGAGGAAAAGGGCATCAAGGCCCACGGCTACGTCTGCGACGTCACCAACGAGGACGCGGTGCAGGCGCTGGTCAAACAGATCAAAGAAGAAGTGGGCGTCATCGACATCCTGGTCAACAACGCCGGTATCATC
>JAFRLF010000082.1 GCA_017431365.1 Clostridia bacterium
ACCGGAAGTCCTACAAGCAGAAGAAGCAGCTGAAGTATGACCCTTCTGAGTGGCAGGTATTCGAGCATACGCATGAGGCCATCATCGACCAGGAGACCTTCGACATCGTCCAGCGCATCCGGGACGGCAGGCGCAGGTGGACGCCCATGGGTGAAATGCCCATTCTGTCTGGTATGCTGTTCTGCGCGGACTGCGGAGCAAAGCTGTATCAAGTCAGGCATCGCGGCTGGGAGCATGATCAGGAGCATTTCGTGTGCGCGACCTACCGCAAGGTAAAAGGCGGATGCAGTTCCCATCAGATCAGGAACGTGGTCGTGGAAGACCTGCTTCTCGACGGCATCCGCAACATCACGGCTTACGCCAGGGAGCATGAAGCCGAGTTCGTGAAGATGGTCACGAAGCAGAAACGCGCCGAGGTTGACCGCAGCTTACGTGACGGAAAGCGCGAACTGGAACAGGCGCAGGCCCGCATCCGCAAACTGGACGAGATAATCCAGCGGCTGTATGAGGACAATGTCGAGGGCAAAATCAGCGATGAGCGGTTCGTGAAGCTGAGCGAAAACTACGAGAACGAGCAGAAAACGCTCGAAGGCCGTGTGGCTGATCTGCGCGGCATGATCGCCAGCGAACAGGAAGCCAACGTGAACGTAGACCGGTTCCTCGGCCTTGTGCGGAAGTATACCGACATCCGGGAGTTGACCGCAGAAATCATCCGGGAGTTCGTTGAGAAGATTTACGTCCACAAGGCCGAGCGCATCGACGGCAAACGCGTTCAGCGCATCCGGATCGTATGGAACTGCATCGGAGAGCTTACGCTGCCGATGCCGGAACAGAAAGAGAAAACGGCATAGCCGATTACTCGACTATACCGTTTCTCCCCAGAGATTCAAAATCCCTAAGTTGCACCCTCTAAACCGGGGAGGCTTTGATTTTATGCCGTTGTGTCGACTGATCAGTCAGCCATGCCCAGAGCGCGCAGGTTGATCTCAGTCAGCTCAGACAGGCCGTAGGTTTCGAGCTGAGCGCAGTAAGCGTCCCACTCGGCCTCGCAGTCAGCCTGGCCAGCGATCCACTGAGCGGTCTTGGTCTTGATGTAGTTCTCAAGATCAGCGCGGATCTCGGTGGAGCGGGTGGTGTCTTCCTCAGAGGTGCCCCAGACTTCGGGGAAACGGGTATCCAGATAGGGGCCGTACAGCTCCATCTTCATCTCGTTCTGCAGGTCGGGGTCGGGCGCATCCTTGCCGAAGGGCAGGCAGACCATGGGGGTCGCGACGGACGCGTCGTTGTGGTAGTAGCGAGGCATGGAGGTCACGAAGCGGTTGCCCCAGCTGTACTTTTCCTTCTGCTCGTCGGTCCACTCGGACTGGTCGGTTTCCTGATAGACGCCCTCAGACAGCTTGGTGATGCAGATGTCGAAGGGGCCGGAAGAGGTCTGCCAGGAGACGTCGGGGGTGAACAGATAGTCGAACCAACGCACGATGATGGCGGCCTTTTCCTCGTCAGCCTTGTCAGTGATGACGGCCTGGGTACGGAACAGGGTGACGCCGTTGGTGGTGCGCTGATAGACGGGGTTCTCGACACCCTTCAGCACGGGCAGGGGCCACATGGCGTTCTTGACGTACTTCTCGTACTCCTCGGTGCCCTCCGGGAAATCGTCGTGGGCATCGCCGGGGCCGTAGGAGATGTCAACGCCGTACAGATCCTGCTTGCCCTTGCTGCTCCACATGGAAACATCCTGGGTGAAGATCTCGGGGTCGATCAGGCCTTCCTTGTACAGGTCGGCGAAGTAGAGGATCATGGTCTTGTAGGCTTCGGTGTTCGCGCCGAAGACTAGCTCGCCGTCCACCAGAGAGTAGTAGGGGAACTGGGTCTTCTGAGCGGCGGCGTTAACGCCCCACCAGCCGGCCAGCTTGGCCAGGTCCATGTTGTTGGGGTCGCCGGAGAAGGGGATCTCATCGCTGGGATCGCCGTTGCCGTTGGCATCCTGGTCGCGGAAGGCAATCAGGACTTCCTTCAGCTCTTCGGGCGTGGTGGGCGTCTCGAGGCCGAGGCGATCCAGCCACTCCTGGTTGATGTAGGGGATGTAGAAGACTTCGGGCTCGTTCACGACGTAGGGGATGGAGTAGATATGGCCATCCGGCAGAGTCATGGACGCGCGCACGCCGGGCTTGTCCAGAACTTCCATGATCTCGGGAGAATACTTCTCAAACAGCTCCTCCAGGGGCAGGAAGGTCTGATCGCCCATGCCCATGTCGATCAGATGCTGGTCGCCCAGGATCCAACCGGCGATGACGTCGCAGTAGTCACCGGAGGACAGCGCGATACCGAGCTTCTCGGTCTGCACGGCGTAGGGAGCGATCTGCCAGTCAACGTCGATACCGGTTTCAGCTTCAATGATCGGGATCATGATCTTGTCTTCCTCAAGACCGCCGTCATCGACCATGATGGAGAACGAATACGGCTCGTTGACGATGGGGAGGCCAGTCTCATTCCAGTCCACAGCCAGCGCGGGGACGCAGCTGAGCGCCAGAAGAGCAGCCAGTACGAGGGCCAGTTTCTTCATAGGGGTTCCTCCTTAATAATATTTATGTCGTGCCATGAGGCAGAACATACGATAAAGTGAGAAGTTAGGAGTGCGGAGTCAGGAGTCAGGGCTGACGGAAAGTATCTTGCGATCTGAGATGGTTTTAGTAGCAGATGAAAGCATGAGCCTGAGTTCGTTGGCATCGGCAATGATGCTGTTATACTGAGCATCTGTCAAATAATCCGTGTCGTGCAGGAGTGAAAGCCAATATATGGTTTCATTTGCTTCCTTGAAAGCAATGTATAGTTTCGCGAGAAAATCGTTTTCACTGATGGCAGACTTTGCCTCAGCGAGATTTGCTCCAATGGAAGTACCGCACCGCAGAAGCTGTTTTGACATAATGTATTCGCCATTTTTTGCGAGAAACTTATGCAGTTTCACAATCCGGATGGCGAACGCCTTGCTCTTCTCATACATAACACCCATAAACGCTGCTTGGAAAAACCAACTCCTCCCTCCTGACTTCTCCCTCCTAACTGCGCCGAATGGCGTTTAGCCTTTGACCGAGCCGATCATGACGCCTTTGACGAAATGCTTCTGTACAAAGGGGTAGATGATGAGGACGGGGATCGAGGAAATGATGATCAGGCTGTACTTCATCATTTCGGTCAGAGCGTCCAGACGCTTTTTCTCCAGGAGCTCGGCTTCGGTCATGACGCGGTTGGTCTGCGCCATGCTGTTCAGAACCAGGATATTTCTCAGTTCCAGCTGAAGCGGCCACTTCTCGCGGGAGGTGATGTAAATCAGCGCGCTGAAATAACTGTTCCAGTGGCCGACGCCGTAGTACAGGCACAGGATGGCGGTGATGGCGCCGGACAGGGGCAGCACGACGTAGAGGAAGAACTTCGTGTTGCCGCAGCCATCCAGCTTGGCCGCCTCCATGAGTTCTATGGGAATATTCGTCTTAAAGAACGTCCGCGCGACGATCATGTTGTAGACGCCCAGGCACCCGGGCAGGACCAGCGCCCACCAGGTGTCCAGAAGATGCGTGTTCTTTACGATGACGTAGGTGGGCATCATGCCGCCGCCCACAAACATGGTGATGATGTAGAACAGGGTGATGAAGCGCTTCAGCGTGAAGTCCGGCCGGCTCAGGGCATAAGACGTGGGAATGGTGACCAGAAGGTTTATGCTGGTGCCCAAAACCGTGATGATCAGGGAGTTCAAAAAGCCGCGCATGACGGTCTTGGACTTGAAGACCTCTTTGTAACCATCCATCGTGAAGCCGACAGGCGCGATGGTCACCTTGCCCGCTGCGACCTCGATGGGATCAGAAATAGAGGATATGATGACGAAATAGAGCGGATACGCCACGAGCAGGAACAGGAAGGTCAGGATGATGAAAATGATCGTGTCGTATATGACGTCGCCCCGGGCGCGTCTCATGTGTCTGCGGCGAGTATGTTCCATAAATCCTTCCTCCTTTCCCTTAGAAGAGCGCGTTGTCGGAGAGCTTGCCGGTGATGTAGTTGACCGTGATCAGCAGGATCGAATTGACGACGCTGTTCATCAGGCCGACGGCGGACGAATAGGATATGTCGCTCTTTATAATGCCGTAGCGATAAGTGTACGTTGCGATGATGTCCGAAACCGGCAGGTTCAGGTCGTTCTGCAGGGCGTAGGCCTTTTCAAAGCCGACGGACAGGATCGAGCCCATGTTCATGATCAGAAGCATGGTCATGGTCGGAGCCAGGAACGGCAGGTCTATGTGCAGAACGCGCTGGAATTTGGTCGCGCCGTCGACAATGGCGGCCTCATGGTATTCAGGCGAAACACCCGCCAGAGCCGCGAAGTAAATGACGGACGACCAGCCCATTCCCTGCCACACGCCGGACCAGACGTAGATGTGGCGCCACATGCTGATCTCGGCCATGAAGTTGATGGTGTTGCCGCCGAAAGCCCGGATCAGGTTGTTGACAACGCCCACACGCGGGGACAGGAACAGCAAAAGCATACCGCACATGACGATCGTCGAAATGAAGTTCGGCGCGTAGGTGACGGCCTGAATGACCTTGCGGTACTTCTTGAAGCGGAAGGAGTTGAGCATCAGGGCCAGGATGACCGCAACGGGGAAACCAGCCGCCAATGAATACAGGCTCAGGACGAGCGTGTTCCTCACCAGGACAAACCAGTCCGCACTATGGAAGAAACGGGTGAAATTCTTCAGGCCCACCCAGTCGCTGCCCCAGATGCCCTTTTTCGGCTTGTAATTGCGGAAGGCGATCTGCACGCCGTAGATCGGGATATAGTGATAGATGATCGTGAAGATCATGCCGGGCAGGCAGAACAACAGCAGATCCCAGTTGCCGCGCATCCTCTCTAAGAAGTCCTTTTCCCGATGATACGGCACCGGGGACGGGCCTTTTTCAAATGACGTCTGAGCCAAACAAACTCCTCCCCTCGAATACGAGACATCGAACAGCCTACAATCTATATACCAGATTAATTTTAATCGTCTTTTTCCAAATTGTCAACTTGATTTGTTAATTGTACATATTATTTTACCAAAAAACGGGCGTCGATGTGTCAAATGATGCAAAAACATGGCAATTGCGTTCACACTTACGATCATCATTCTGTGATGAGCGCAGCTATTTCAGGCGGAAGCGGGCTTTCAAACGACAGGCGCGCTCCCGTGAGCGGGTGCTGAAGGGACAGAAAGCACGAATGCAGTGCAAAACGTCGGGGGAGCTCGTCAACCTCGTGCCCATACAGAAAATCCCCCACGACCGGGTGCCCGATGGACTGCAGGTGCACCCGGATCTGGTGCGTCCTGCCCGTCTCCAGCCGCAGCCTCAGAAGGGTGCGTCCCCCGCCCTCGTGAAGCTTTCGGTAACGCGTCACGGCGGGCTTGCCGTCCGCCCGCACGGCGCGGCGGACCGTTGCGCCGTCCGCCTTGCCGATGGGCCGGTCGATGACGCCTTCGTCATCAAGTCCCGTGCCTTCCACGAGGGCCATATACTCGCGCACATACCCGTTCGTGTGAAGGCGCGCCTGCATGATCTGCTGGGCGTGGGGATTGCGGGCTAGGGCCATCAGCCCGCTCGTCCCCTTGTCCAGGCGGTTCACGGGCCGAAATAGGACGCCTTCGTCGCGGTAATGCCAGAGAAAGCGCGCCTCGAGGGAGTTCCCGTCGCCCTGTACGCCCTGCATGCAGGCGAGCGGCGCGGGTTTGTCGACGATGATGACGTCCTCGTCCTCGTAAACCACGGCCAGGGTCTTGTCCTCCGGCTCGACGAGCTGAACCTGCGTCGCGGCATCTTCAATGACGAGCTCGATCACCTGTCCGGCGCGAACGACCTGATTGGCGCGGGCGGGCTGCCCGTCCACGAAGCAGGCGTTCCTCCGCTTGAGAGAGGCGTAGAGGTGCTGGCTCAGGCCCATCTCTCCCCGCACAACGCGGCGCATGGGCCGTCCGTCGCTCTCCTGGGGAACGCGGTACGTGACGCGGCGCATCATCCACAAACCTCCTTCGGGTCATTCGATCTGTTCATGTTATAATTGATCCAACGCCGCCGCGTCAAGCGGAAAACTGATAAAACCACAACCTTCAACCTGCGCGGCGTTGACACAGCGCGGAAAACGCGCTAAAATGCCATTTAAAGCTTATCCTTCATTATAGCAACAGACACGGGAGAAATAATTAATGAGCGTATTCAAAACCCTCGAAGAGGCGCAGGCTCACTTCAAAGGAGACGCCTTCGCCACCGGAAACGGTATGGTCATAGACGCATTGTACGAAGACGGCTGCGCGTGCTCCATGACGCTGGACGACCGCCATAAAAACGCCAACGGCGGCGTGATGGGCGGCGTCATCTTCACGCTCGGGGACTTCGCCTTCGCGGTGGCCTGCAACAACGACCACCTGCCGACCGTGGCGCTGAACGTCAACATCAACTACATGAGCGCACCGAAGGGGCACCGCCTTACGGCCAGAGCCCGCGTCGTCAAGAGCGGGCGAACGACTTGCGTCATCAACGTCATGATCACCGACGACACTGGGCGCGACGTGGCGCAGTTCGTGGGCACAGGATACAAGCTATGACGGCCGCGCCTCGCTTCGCGCTCACGACAGGCATGCAGCGCCAGGCGTTCACGGTGTTCGGCTATCCCATCTACTGGTACGCGCTGCTCATCGTGACAGGGATCATCGGTGCCACGGTCATCGGATGCCTCCGTGAAAAGAAAAAGGGCCTCCCGCCGTGGACGTTCATCGACTTTCTCTTGATCGCCGTGATAGTGGGCATCGTCAGCGCGCGGATATATTACTGCGCCTTTCGGTGGGAAGATTATAAAGACAATCTGCTCGAGGTCCTGCGCATTCACGACGGCGGGCTCGCCATCTATGGTGGGATCCTGGCCGGCGTCGCGACGGGCGTCGTCTTCTCCCGAAAGAGACACATCTCATTTGGCCTGCTCGCCGACCTCTGCGCGCCCGGACTGGCTCTGGCGCAGGGCATCGGCCGATGGGGGAACTTTGTCAATCAGGAGGCGTACGGCGTGGCCGTCACGTCGGCCCGCTGGCAGTTCTTTCCCGCGGCCGTGTTCATCGAGGCGGACGAGACCTGGCACGCGGCAACGTTTTTTTACGAATCCGCATGGTGCCTGATCGTCTGCGCGGCGCTGCTGATCCTCGAACGCCGTCGGTATTTTTCAAAGCCGGGAGATATGTTCGGCGCGTACGTGTTTCTCTACGCGCTGGAGCGGGCGATCGTCGAGCAGCTGCGCACGGACAGCCTATACTGGGGGCCGCTGCGGGTCAGTCAGGCGCTGAGCCTCATTGCGCTGTTAGGCATAGGCGCGTGTCTTCTCGCGCGCTGCAAACGTCGCGGCAAAGATCTCCTTTGGTTCGGGGCGTACGCCGCCGCTTTCGCGCTGTTCCTAAGCGCTGTCGTTTGGGGCAATCCCGCGCTGCAGCTGCCCGCGGCGTGTTTCCTGACAGCCGCGGCGGTCGCTTTCTATGCACATATAAAGAGACTGGAAGCACGGAGTGAATAAACCATGGGCCTTGTCACAACCGTCGAGAACAACAGACAGCGCGTCAACGTCTATGTGGACGGCACGCTGTTTCTGCGCGTCCGACGAAAAGACTTCGATCGCCTTCCCCTCGAGGAGGGCCAGGATGTGGATGAAGACGCTTATGTCGACAGACTCTGCGCGCTGCAGATGCCGACAGCCTATGAGTCGGCGCTGTGCACGCTCGACCGGCGCGACATGACCTCTTCCGGCATGAAGGCCGCCCTCGTGCGGCGCGGTTACGTCGAGGCTGTGGCTGACGCCGTTTGCCAGCGCCTCTGCGAAAACCGCCTCATCGACGACAGGACTTACGCCGAGCGCTACGTCCGCCACAAAGCAAACTCCGGTCGCTTTGCCATTCAGAGGAGTCTGCGCGCCAAGGGCATCGACGAACAGACCGCGGATGAAGCCATGGAACTGGTCGACGACGACCAGCAGCTGCAGGCCGCCAAGGATCTGGCGGCAAAATACGCCGCGAAATATGAAGGCCTCCCCCATCGCGAAGCCCGGGCGAAAATGAGTCAGGCATTGGCGCGGCGCGGATTCGGCTGGGATGTCGTCTCGCAGGCCGTCGACGCCGCCCTGAGCGAAGACGCGGACGAGTGGTGAAGCGCGGCTGCGCCACGCAGCGTGTAGAGTTAAGAGTGGAGTGTGGCGTTGAATTTGTCCGGTCATGACTTGACTTCAATCACAGTGTTTTATAATATTATAAAAGATCTATTGTAAGGAGGAGTATTCTCATGTCACAGAAGAACAATCCCTATGTAGGAACACAGACCGAAAAGAACCTGCAGGCCGCTTTTGCGGGCGAGAGCCAGGCGCGCAACAAGTATACCTATTTCGCCTCCAAAGCCAAGAAGGACGGATTCGAGCAGATCGCGGACATCTTCCTGCACACGGCCGACAACGAGAAGGAGCACGCCAAGATGTGGTTCAA
>JAFRLF010000083.1 GCA_017431365.1 Clostridia bacterium
CATACCGGGCGTCAGCGGCGGTACGATGGCCGTCGTCTTCGGCGTATATGAACGGATCATCAACCTGATTGCCAATATCCGCAGGGATCTGAAAAAGGAGCTTCCCTTCCTCCTGTGCTTCGGCGCAGGGGCGCTCGTCGGCATATTCGCCTTTGCCAGGGCGATGGGCTGGGTGCTTGAAAACCACCCTGTCGAAGCCAACGCCTTCTTTATCGGCGTCATACTCGGAAGTCTCCCGATCCTGATCGGGTTTACCTTCAAAGTCAGGGAAGAGGGAAAGCGGCGGGTACATTGGCGCGCCCGCGTCAGCAACATCCTCCCGATGCTGCTGACCCTGGGCGTCATGATCGCCATGTTCATGGTCAGCGACACTTACGGCGCGGACGCCAAAGACGCCGCGAAGGTCGCCGCCAAATCCGTCACACGGGTCGGCGCTTTCGATTTGGGACAGTCTCTGCTCAGCCTGGTATACGGCGTCATCGCCGTGACGACGATGATCATCCCCGGCATATCCGGCTCGATGGTCATGTTGATGATCGGCTTCTACGAAACGATTCTCACGGCCGTTTATACGCTGAACTGGCCGATCCTTCTGCCCTTTGGGCTTGGCTGCGTCATCGGCCTTTTTACAGTGGCAAAGCTCATTAAAAAGCTGCTCAGCCGCTTCCCCCATCAGACGTATTCCGCCATCCTGGGGTTTGTCATAGGGTCGATCCTGTTCATCTTCCCGGGATGGACGGCCATGCTGGCCCTCTGGCCGCTGGTTTTCATGGTTCTGGGCATCGCGCTGATCACCGTGTTCAACATGGTAACGGATTGATCAGCCGTACGGATAACATCCGATCGCGGGGAGGTCTGAGGATTAGGCCTCCCTTTCTCCGTCAGTATCGCCGTGCGGCGCCATGTTGACCGCCGCCGCGCGGCAACGCTGTTTGCATGAGTATGAATCAGGACAAGAGCAAGGGAAAAGTCAAAAAAACCACAGCAAAGCCCGGCGCCTCGAAACGCGGAAAAAGCGTTGCGAAAAAAGGCGCTGATTTGAGTGCAGAAAAAAAGAAAAAGACAAAAAAGTCCCAGTCCTCAGCCGGCTTTGTCAGCAAAGAGCGCCTGAAGCAGCTTGAACAGAGCGAAACCTTCATGCGCCTCAGCCGCGGCGCGCGCAAGGGCGGCGCCAAGGTCAGCTACTATGGCAAGGCCGCGGTGACGGGCTTTACGGATTTCACGTCGGGCAAGAACGAAAAAAAGATCCGCGACTACGTCTACAAGCGCGCGCCCTGGCTCGCCGGCTGGCGCTTTTCTGCGTTTATCATCATATCCATCGTGCTGGTCGTCGTCATGACGCTCGTCTTCAACAACAACAGCGTCGCCGTCGATGCTCACACGATATCCATCGCCGGTCTGCCCAGCGAGTTCGAAGGATACCGGATCGTCCTCTTGTCCGATCTGAACGCGCGGCAGTTCGGCGACGATCAGGTGTCGCTGCTGCGCACGCTCAACACCCTCAATTACGACTGCATGATCCTGGCCGGAGACATGGTCGGGACGAGCGGCAACGCCAAACCCCTGTACGAATTGCTGGACGGCAAATCGTCGTCCGCGCCCGTGTATTTTGTCGCGGGCGACTGCGACCCGGGCCCGCTCCTCAGCGAGCCGCGCGACGCCACGGGCGATATTGAAAACTACGTCCTCGCGGACTGGATCCTCGGCGCCATGGAGCGCGGCGCCGTCTACCTGGATTCGCCTGTTCAAATCAAAAAGGGCCAGTCATCCCTTTGGCTGACGCCGGAATACATGCTCGACACGCAGGCCTCTCCCCTTCTTTCACGGCTGAATTCTCAATACAGATCAGAAACGGACGCCTATATCTCCGGGTCGGACGCGGCCAGGGTTGCGCTGCCCTTCACGGCTTACAGGGTCCAAAACGCGCAGGCTCTTCTAAACGCCGTCAATCGCATGAGCAGTTCGGATATACAGATCTCCGTAGGCCATTATCCCCCGACGGCAAGCTATAACGCCGCGGCCAACTACACCGATTCCGGCATGCTGCGCACGCCGGATCTCGTACTGTGCGGGCACTATTGCGGCGGCGGCATAAAGGTGCCTCTGTTCGGCGCGCTCTACGTACCCGCTGTCGAAGCGCCGAGACACGGCTGGTTCCCCGATCAGACCATCGTGGAAGGCACGCGCCATCTGGATACCGTCGAGGTATACACGACGGGCGGCCTGTCCATCACCGACAGCATGGGCCCGATCCGCTTGCGCATCAACAACCAGCCGAAAATCACGATCCTGACGCTGACAAAAGCCCTGACCGGAGACCTGCTCGGCCGCTGAGTCCAGACGCATCACACGTGGCATTGCCCATTGAAAGGAAATCTGTCCATGGAATTCATGAAAGATATGTTTGATATGTCGCCCGAAGTCGCCCGGGCCGTCGCCGAGTTGGGCTATGAAACCCCGACGCCCATCCAGCTTGAAGCCATTCCCCCGATGAAGGAAGGGCGCGACGTCATCGGTCAGGCGCAGACAGGCACCGGAAAGACCGCGGCCTTCGGCATACCGCTGAGCGACATGATCGACCCCGCGGTCAAAGCCGTACAGGCGATCGTCCTAAGCCCGACGCGTGAACTGGCGCTGCAAAACGCGCTCGAGATCCAGAAGCTCTGCGCCTACAGGCGCGGGGTCGGCGTCGTGGCCGTCTACGGCGGAGCGCCCATCGAACGGCAGATCCGGTCGCTCCGGGAAGGAGCGCAGGTCGTCGTCGGGACGCCGGGCCACATCATGGATCATATGACGCGCGGGACGCTCGAGCTGAGCGGGGTGCGCCTGGTCGTCCTCGACGAAGCGGACGAAATGCTCGACATGGGCTTCCGCGACGACATCGACTATATCATGTCCGCCACGCCGGCCGAGCGACAGACCGCGCTGTTCTCCGCCACGATGCCCGGGTCCATCCTCGAGCTCGCGACGAAGTACCTGACTGACCCCGTGCGCGCCAGCGTTCAGGCCGAGGCGATGACGGTCGAAAAAATCGAACAGTATTACTTCAATATCCGCTCATACCATAAGGCGGAACTCCTGAGCCGCCTGCTCGCCCTCGAAGACATTCGCCGGGCGCTCGTCTTCGTCAACACGAAGCAGAGCGTCGAAACGCTGGTCACGGACCTGCAGCACAGGGGATTTTCGGCGGCGGGATTGCACGGCGACATGCGGCAGATCGAAAGGGACGCCGTCATGGCCCGCTACAGAAACAACCTCGTCAGCATACTCGTCGCCACCGACGTAGCCGCCCGCGGCCTGGACATCGAAGGCATTGAAACGGTCGTCAACTACGATATTCCGCTCGACGTCGCCTATTACGTCCACCGCATCGGACGCACGGGACGCGCCGGCAAGGAAGGCAGAGCGTACACATTTGTCGTCGGGCAGGAGATCCGCCGCATCTGGGATTACCGCCGCATCACAAAGGCGCAGATCCTTCTCAAGCCCGTTCCCAGCGGGAGCGACGTGCGGGCGGCCATATTGAGAAGGCTTTCCGACCAGATCGTCGAAGCCGCGAGCCGTGAGCATTCGCCCGAGGCCGAGGCCCTTGCCGGGGAACTGGCCGCCAAGGCGCCGGCTAACGCCCTGACTGCCGCCATGCTCGACATGCTCATCGGCGAGATGACGCTGAAATCCAGTCCGGACCTCGACATCAGCGTGCCCGCGCCTGCGCCGAAACCCCACCTGCGCGAGAGGACAGCATCCGTCCGCCGCGTCGGGCCTTACGGACGGCCTGTTCCGCCCGAAATGCTGAAGCAGACGAAGGCCTTCGAACATCGCGATGGCGCAAAGAGCCTGAGCCGCGACCGCAGCAAGCCGAAACTCCCCCACCGCGCCGACAGCCGCCGCGCCAGGGATCCGCGCTACGACCAGGACAGCCGTCCCACCACCTTTCATAAGGAACAGAAGCGCGCCTATCCCGAGCACACGGATACAGGCAGGCGCGGCTATAAGCCGCACGAGCGATCGGCGCAGGACCTCAGGCCCAGAAAACCTGCCAAGCAGCATCGTTGACAGGACGGCCGAACGCGCCTATAATGAGCGCATGTATTTCGGAGGCATGGAATGAATAACGAACTGACGCGCGGCGATATACGCAAAATGCAGGAAGAGATCGACTATCGGCTCTCTGTCGTGCGGCCGAAGCTCATGGAGGACCTTCAGGCGGCCCGGGCCATGGGCGACCTGAGCGAAAATTTCGAGTATAAAACCGCGAAACGCGAACTGGGCAAGTGCAACAGCCGGATCCGCTATCTCAAGCGCATGATCTCGACGGCGCACGTCATATCCGACAGGAGCGCCGCCGATGAGGTGGGCCTTTATGACCGCGTCGAGATCCTGAGCGAGGGCGACGACGAAACCGAATGGATCCAGCTCGTCACGACGCTCAGACAGAACGTCCTTAAAGGGCTCATCAGCCGCGAATCGCCCCTGGGACGCGCGCTGCTGGGGCAAAAGGCCGGTCAGCAGGTCACAGTCACCGTGGATGACGGATCAAGCTACTGGGTCAGAATCCTGACCATCGAAAAGGGAACGGACGACGGTTCCGTCCCGATCAACCGCTTCTGAACGCAGCCTCATCGCCGGAGGAGGGAAGCCGTATGAACATCATCATCGTTGGAGACGGAAAAGTCGGATACACGCTGGCCGACAGACTCTCTCACGAAGGACACGACGTCACCATCATCGACAAGAACAAGATGGCGCTGCGCAAGGCCAGCGAAACGCTGGACGTGCTCTGTATCATGGGCAGCGGCGCGAACCTGAGGACCCTCGTAGAGGCAGGCGCCGAGACGACGGACATCATCATCGCGGCGACGACCAACGACGAGATGAACCTCGTGTGCTGCCTGGCCGCCAAGCAGCTCGGGACGAAGTATTCCATCGCGCGCATACGCGATCCCGAATACACGGAGAGCCTGACGCTTTTGCAGGACAAGCTGAACATCGACCAGGTGGTCAACCCCGAGCGCACCGCGGCGCTGGAAATCTCCCGCCTGATGCGCTTTCCCTTCGCGATGAACGTGGAGAGCTTCTCCCACGGCCGCGTCGAGATGGTCGAATTCCGCGTGGACATCGAGGACAACCTCTGCCATATCCCCCTCTATCAGCTGCACAACAAATATCCTCACGTGCAGTTCAGCGCCGTATTGCGCGGCAACGATTCCATCATCCCCGACGGATCGTTCGAGCTCACCCCCGGAGACAGGGTTTACGTCACGGGCGAGCGCATATCTGTCACGGCCTTTTTCCGTCAACTGGGCAAGGACACCCAGCGCGTGAAAAACGCAATGCTGATCGGCGGAGGCCACACGGCGTACTACCTTTCCAAAATCATGGCGGGCATGGGTACGCGGCTCAAGATCATCGAAATCGACGAAGAGAGGTGCCGCGAGCTCTCCGGCTCGATCGACAACGGCGTCGTCATCAGCGGCGACGGCACGGACCGCGAGATCCTGCAGAGCGAAAACCTCAGGGAATTCGACGCACTCATCTGCCTGACAGATAAGGACGAATCCAACCTCATCACGGGCCTGTACGGCAAGCGCGAGGGCATGCGCAAGGTCATCGTCAAGGTCAACCGGCTGGACATCGCCGAGGTCGAGGAAAGCCTGAACCTGGAGAGCGTCATAAACCCCAAGGTCTCGGCGGCGGAATCGATCATGCGCATCGTCGACGCGCTGAACCAGTCCACCGGTTCCGTCATGGACAAGGTATACGCCATGCAGGGCGGACGCGTCGAAGCCTATGAATTCGTCGCAAGGGAAAACCTGCCCTTCCTCAACACGCCGCTTTCCGGCCTTCCGATCAAAAAAGGCGTGCTCGTCTCGCTGATCATCCGCAACAGGCAGGTCATCATCCCCTTCGGCTCCGATCACCTGGAGGCGGGCGACCGGGTCATTCTGACGGCGCGGGCCGGCACGATCAAGGTGCTGGAGGACGCGTTTAAAAAGCACTGAGGGCGTATACCTGCGGGATTAAACGGGAGATAGATCGATGAACAAACGCGTGACGTTCAAACTTGTCGGTTCGGTCATGCTGGTTGAAGCCGCGCTGCTTCTTTTGCCGCTGTTTGTCTCTCTCGTCACGAAGAGCGGCGACCAGATGTCCTTTGTCATAACCATACTGCTGACCGCTCTGTGCGGCATGAGCCTGAGAGCTATCAAGACGCCCGACGACACGCTCAACGCCCGGGAGGGCTGCGCCATCGTCGCGCTGAGCTGGCTGGCGCTGTCGTTTTTCGGCGCGCTGCCCTTCTGGATCAGCGGGAGCATACCGTCGCTTCTGGACGCCTTTTTTGAGACGGTGTCCGGCTTCACCACGACCGGCGCGACGATCCTGACCGACGTCGAAGCGCTGCCCAAAGGTCTTCTGTTCTGGCGCAGCCTGACGCACTGGGCCGGCGGCATGGGCGTGCTCGTGCTTTCGCTGGCCATACTGCCTAAGATGGGCGGACGGTCGATATACATCATGAGGGCCGAGTCCTCCGGCCCCTCGACGGAAAAGCTCGTCCCGCGCGTCGGACAGACGGCCAAGATCCTGTACAAGCTGTATATCGGCGCGTCGGTCGTGCTTTTCATCGCGCTGCTCATATGCGGATGCAACTGGTACGATTCGTTCATTCACATGTTCGGCGCGGCCGGCACGGGCGGTTTTTCGAACTACGCCGCCTCCGTCGCGCATTTGAACAATCCGGCGGCGGAGATCATCCTGGGCGTATTCATGGTGCTCTTCGGCATCAATTTCTCGATCTATTATTTCCTGTTCCACCGCAACTGGAAGATGCTGCGCCAGAACAGCGAATGGAAGGTCTATCTCAGCGTCGTCGCCGCGGCCACCATCGTCATCGCGGTGAACATACTCTCCCTGCCCCGGTTTCAGGGACACTTCGGCCACGCGCTGCGCGCCTCGTTTTTTCAGGTGTCGTCCATCATGACGACAACCGGTTACGCGACGGAGGATTTCAACCTCTGGCCGCAGCTTAGCCGGGTCATACTGTTGCTGTTGATGATGATCGGCGGGTGCGCCGGATCCACAGCCGGCGGACTCAAGGTGATACGTCTGCAGCTCCTGTTCAAATGCGCCATCCGCGACATCAGCCGGACGATCCATCCGCGCTCGGTTTCCGTCATCAAGCTTGAAAAGCGCGCCGTCGACGAAAAGGTCATCAGCGGCGTACAGGGCTACTTCTTCATATCAATCGCCATCGTCTGCCTGTCATCCGTCGTCGTGGCGCTGGATGGGTTCGACTTTGAAACGACGCTGACCTCCGTCATGGCGACGTTTTTCAACATCGGTCCCGGACTGAGCCTGGTCGGGCCGACGGGAAGCTTCGCCATGATGTCGCCGCTCAGCAAACTCGTGCTGACATTCGACATGCTGCTCGGACGACTTGAAATCTTCCCGCTGCTGATGATGTTCGCCCCGGAAACCTGGAGAAAATAAAACCAGCAGATACCCCTGATCACTCGCCAATGCGCTGCGGAGGTTTTGGATGATCTTATCGGCCAGGGATTTATTCTTGATCCAGAAGATGGCGTGTCCTCAATCTACACGAAGCCAACCGAGCCGCTCTGCGTCTGCCCGCTACCTACGGAGTTGACACCCAGCTTTCCGGTGATGATATCGCCGGGAAGCTGAAGGGCGCCGATTACGCCACCTTCCACCGTATACGCCATGTAACCGGCGTCATCCGGATGTATTGCTTTGTAAGGCAGTCGGTGGAATGGATGCAGGTCATAAGGCATCACCTCCTAAGGGGCATAAAGAAAGCGCCGCATGATGCGACGCTGGATCGTTAATCATCTTGGGAGACTGGAATTTGTCATTCCACATATCTGCCAAAGTCAGCAAGTAATCGGTTAATAAAATCTCTAAGATAAGTCTGATCGATCTCGTTTTCAAAGTTTATTTCCTGTGTATAGCCAAAAGCGCTCTTATTGTTCAGTTGCCCCATGACTCTTATATGACCGCCGTTTTGGCAACAAACTCAATGTAATTATGAACGCTGTATGGCTCATTCAGCCTTGCTTCTCCTGACAGTGTTTCATAGAGATTCTTTAACTGTAAAGCAAATTCAGCTATCCCCCGAACACCGACATCCATAAATGTGTTCGCTGAATAGCCGTAACTGGAAACCTTTACCCCAAGATTTACATTTACAGGATATCCAAAGTCTTGTTCATGAATCTCTGGAAAAAACTCTAGTATGAATGTATCCGATTCGATTCTGTACATTTTCTCCCCCACAGCTTCTGAGTTGTCGGCCGGATGGCCAATACCAATATAGCATGGTTCTACGGAATACGGAAGGCAGAATCCGTTATAAACACCGCCAATTCGGCCTGACAACCACCTGCGTCACCGCACCTCCAGCTGATGGCATTCGCACCGGGGCTCAGGGCTTTTCCGGAAAAAAAGAAACGGACAGATAACTGACACATCGTATCAATTATCGGTCCAGTTTTGGTGCCGGTGGTGGGACTTGAACCCACACGCCCTCTCGAGCAACAGATTTTGAGTCTGCATCGTCTGCCATTCCGACACACCGGCAAACACCTTTGTGTATAATATCAAAACAGGCTGTTTGCGTCAATATTCTTTTCACGAAATTTACGCAGCGCAGCGCTTAGAAATCGTGTTCCTTCTTTTAACTTTACTTTTTCGCCCCGTCCCGGTATAATATATTAAAACGATGACGGGAAAGAGTATGCATCGTCACGGCAAAGAGAGGGACGCCTCGGGCTGAAAGCGTCCTGCCCTCCGGCGATACAGAAGACCATCCCCGAGCGGCCTGTGAACAGGTCCGGCCTGCGCCGTTATACGCTTAATCGAGTGGCCGCAATCGCGGCAATCGGGGTGGAACCGCGCTGACAAGCGTCCCCTGCACAGCATACTGTGCAGGGTTTTTTATTGACCTGCACGAAAAAAAGGAGAGGAAACGACATGGACAAGGAAGAGTACAGGGCTTTTTTCGAGAGCGTATACCGCCATTCTCTGGCGCACATCCTGGCTAAGGCTGTGATCGAGATCTACGGCAAGGAAAACGTGCAGTACGCCATCGGGCCCCAGATCGCCGATGGATTCTACTATGATTTCCTGCTGCCGGTGGGCATCTCCACCGAGGATTTCAAAACCATCGAAGACAAGATGCGGGAGATCATCAAGCGCCGCGAGAACTGGGTGTGCGAAGAACTGAGCCGCGAAGACGCCAAAGCTCTGTTCGCCGGGCAGAAGTTCAAGCAGGAACTGATCGATGACCTCCCTGAAGACGAAAAGATCACGATCTACCGCACGGGAGACGACTTTGTCGATCTGTGCCGCGGTCCGCACATTTCAAATTCTCAGGAGCTGATGAACACCGCCTTCCAGATCCGCGCCGTATCCGGCTCCTACTGGCGCGGCGATGAAAAGCGCGAACAGCTGCAGCGCGTATACGTCTACGCTTTCCTGGACCAGAAGACGCTCAAGGAGCATCTGGCCTTGGTCAAGGAAGCCATGGAGCGCGACCACAAAAAGCTGGGCGCGCAGCTGGATCTTTTCATGTTCGACGACACCGCACCCGGCATGCCCTACTGGCTGCCCCGCGGATGGCGCATGTATCAGGCTCTGCTGGCCTATTCCAGGGAAATCCAGCACAGGCACGGCTATCAGGAGATTTCCGCGCCCCTCATCAGCAAGAAGAAGCTGTGGCTCATCAGCGGACACTGGGCGCACTATGTGAACAACATGTTCATGGTCCCCGGTATATGCGGCTGGCTCAAGGCCGATCAGGAAGTGCCGGGCGTGCTTGACAACCTGCAGGAGGGCCTGGCCGAAACCTCGACCGTCAAGCTGCCCGCCGGCACGGCGCTGTTCAGCCGCGAGGTCGACGACGCGATGGGCGCCAAACCCATGAACTGCCCCAACGCCATGATGACCTACAGGCGCACGGTGCACTCCTACAAGGAACTGCCCATCCGCTACAGCGAATACGACGTGCTGCACCGCAAGGAGAAGTCCGGCCAGATGAACGGCCTGTTTCGCGTGCAGGAGTTCCGTCAGGACGACGACCACACCTTCGTGATGGAAAGCCAGATCGAGGATGAGATCGCCGATATCATCTCCATTGCCGACGAGATCTATTCGACATTTGGCGTCACCTACCGCGCCGAGCTGTCCACCCGTCCGGAGGACTTCATGGGCGATATCGAAGTCTGGAACCGCGCGGAAGCGGCCCTGAAAAAGATCCTCGACGCCAAATACGGCGAGGGCGGCTACGAAATCAACGAAGGGGACGGCGCCTTCTACGGGCCCAAGATCGACCTGCAGATCAAGGACGCCCTGGGCCGCGAATGGCAGTGCGGCACCGTGCAGCTTGACTTCCAGCTGCCGCACAACTTCGGCCTGACGTATCAGACCAAGGAGGGCGGCATGGAGATGCCCGTGGTCATCCATCGCGCCATCTACGGCTCGCTCGAGCGCTTCATCGGCATCATCATCGAGCACTTCAAGGGCGCGTTCCCCTTCTGGCTCTCCCCCACTCAGGTCAGCGTCGTGCCCATCCGCACCGCCCACAACGACTACGCGAAGGAAGTCGCGGACGCGCTTGACCGCGCGGGGATCCGCGTCGAAGCGGATTACGCCGACAAGAACATGAACGAGAAGATCAAGGCCAGCAAGACCATGAAGGAGCCCTTCATCGTTGTGGTCGGCGACAAGGAAGTCGAGCAGCGCACGGTCTCCATCACGGTTCGCGGCCAGAAACAGCAACTGCACGACGTGCCGCTGGACAAATTCCTTGAAATCTGCCAGAAGCTCAACAAAGAGCGCACGAAGGATCTCGAAGGCTCTTTCTGATCTCTTATGACGGCGTGACTCAATGCGAAGCGGCCGGTTTTTACCAGCCGCTTCTGTTTCTCATCGGAAAGACGGGCAGGCAGCATGGCAATCCAAATCGTCATAGAAAAAGGCGCGCGCGTACTTACGGCGTGTGAGGCCGGGCACATCCTCCTCAGGGCAAAGATCGCTCTGGGCTCCTGCCCGAACGGCAGAAAAGAGCGGGAAGGCGACGGCCGGACGCCCGAGGGCAAGTATACCGTTTGCACGCGCAATCCGCAGAGCAAGTACCACCTCTCCCTGGGTCTAAGCTATCCCAATGCCGAGGACGCCGACCGGGGATACGCGGCGCGCGTGATCACCCGCGCCGATCGCGACGCCATCGCCGCCGCGATCAGTCAGGGCCGTCGTCCGCCCTGGGACACGGCCCTGGGCGGATTCATCATGATCCACGGCGGGGGCGCTTCACGCGACTGGACAGCCGGCTGCGTTGCGCTCGAAGATGCCGATATGGACGCGCTGTGGGACATCTCCCCCATCGGCACCGAAGTTGAAATACGTCCATGATCTTTGGAAAGCGTTTTTTGGTCAGTTCTTCTTGCACACGATTGTCACGCGCGCGACAAGGTGTTATAATTATTCAGCGAGAGTATTTGTTTTCAGTGACAGGAGCGTTTCATCGTGTTCGTTCTCAACATTCCCAACGTGCTGACATTGATGCGCGTCATGCTCGTACCCGTGTTTGTGGCGTGCTTTTACACCGATCACACCGCCATGGCGTTCTGCGCCTATGTCGCGGCGAGCCTGACGGACATGGCGGACGGATATCTGGCGCGAAAGCTCAACCAGATCACATCCTTCGGCAAGCTCATGGATCCGCTGGCCGACAAGCTGATGCAGATCAGCATGCTCACGTGCCTCTGCTCGGGCGGTTACATTCCCTGGTGGGTCATGTTCGTCCTTCTGGGAAAGGAGATCATCATGGTGATCGGCGGAGAGTTCCTCCTGAAGAGGCGCAACGTCGTAGTCAAATCGAACTGGTCCGGCAAGCTGGCGACGGTACTGCTCGTCACCGCGATCATCGCCGTTTACCCGTGGCACGGCGTCGAGACTGTGACGAAAATCGGATCTGTCCTGCTCTATTTGGGATTGACCGTCAGCCTGTATTCGATGGTCAACTACGGCCTTCTCTATGTTAAAAACGCGAATCAACAAAAAGCGCATTGACGAAACGACGAGTTTTTTATATAATATCCGTAATTGATCAACAATTCCCGTGATGAAGAGGAGTAGCGCGGAAAACCTTAAAGAGAGAACGATTCGCGGCTGAAAAATCGTTCACGGCTGTTTTCGCGTGAAGGTCGCTTCGGAGGATGGACAGGCGAAAGTGAGTAATCTGTCCGGGGAGAGCCCCTTAACGCTCGCAGAGGGAACGGACCGCTTCCGTTCCGAAATAAGGTGGTACCACGTGCGACGCGTCCTTGACCGGGCGCGTTTTTTCTGTCGCAGAGCTTTTGTCGATGAAAGAGGGTGATACGCGTGCTTGACAGAATCTTTTCGGGAGACATCGGCGATACCAGTCGCTGGAGCCCCTGGGGTCTTTTTGTGATGGCACTGGGTGTCGCCTGCGTCGCGGTGTCCGGCCGGCTGTCCGGTGGGCGCGAAGGAAGGGCTATCGTCCTCAAACTCGCCGGGCTGCTGATCACGGCGGCCGGCACTCTGATCACCGTCAAACTCATCTGATACGATTTGGCATCAATTCAGGAAGGAATGATATATCGCATGAAGACCGTTGAAATGGAAAAAGTTTACCAGCCGAAGCAGATCGAAGACCGGCTGTACAAAGAGTGGGAAGAAAACGGGTATTTCACAGCGCACCGCGTGGAAGGGAAAAAGCCCTTCACCATCGTTATGCCGCCGCCCAACATCACCGGGCAGCTGCACATGGGCCACGCGATGGACACTCTGCCTCAGGATGCGCTGACGCGCTATCACCGCATGAAGGGCGACCCCACCCTCTGGCTGCCGGGAACGGATCACGCCTCCATCGCGACGGAAGTCAAGATCGTCGAGGCCCTGCGCAAGGAAGGGCTTGACAAGCACGACATCGGGCGCGAAGCCTTCCTCGAGCGCGCCTGGGCCTGGCGCGAGCAGTACGGCGGACGGATCGTGCGCCAGCAGCGCAAACTGGGCGCCTCCTGCGACTGGAGCCGTGAGCGCTTCACCATGGACGAGGGCCTCAACAAGGCCGTCGTAGAGACCTTTGTGCGCCTTTACGACAAGGGCCTGATCTACCGGGGGAACCGCATGGTCAACTGGTGCCCCTGCTGCAATACCTCCATCTCTGACGCCGAAGTCGAATACGAGACAAAGGACGGGCATTTCTGGCACCTGCTCTACCCCGTGAAGGAGACGGGCGAAACGCTGGAACTGGCCACCACCCGCCCTGAGACCATGCTGGGCGATACCGCCGTGGCCGTCAACCCTGAGGACCCCCGCTACAAACACCTGCACGGATGCCACGTCATCCTGCCCCTGCTGAACAAGGAGATCCCCATCGTCCTCGACGAGCACGCCGATATGGAAAAGGGCACGGGCGTCGTCAAAATCACGCCCGCCCATGACCCGAACGACTTTGAAGTCGGACAGAGGCACAACCTGCCCATCGTGCGCGTTTTCACCTATGACGGCCATATGACCGGCGCTGAGGAAGCCGCACAGGCGGCCGAGCTGATTGCCAGCGGCCGGGCCACCGAAGGCGAACCCGAGGTCCTCGACTGCGGAAAGTACGCAGGCCTCACCACCCTGGAGGCCCGCAAAGTCATCCTGGCTGATCTGGAAGCCGGCGGATACCTCAAGAGCGTCGAGCCCATACAGCACGAAGTCGGAACCTGCTACCGCTGCCATACGGTGATCGAACCCATGGTGTCGCGGCAGTGGTTTGTCCGGATGAAGCCCCTGGCCGAGCCGGCGCTGGCGGCTGTCCGCGAGGGCGAAACGAAATTCGTCCCCGAACGGTTTGCCAAAGTATTCTATAACTGGATGGAAAACACCCGCGACTGGTGCATCTCCCGCCAGCTGTGGTGGGGGCATCGCATTCCCGCGTACTACTGCGACGAATGCGGCCACACGGCGATCAGCCGCGAAGCCGTCACCGTTTGCCCGAAATGCGGATCCCCCATGCGTCAGGACGAGGACGTGCTGGACACATGGTTCTCCTCCGCGCTTTGGCCCTTCTCCACGCTGGGCTGGCCCGACGAGACCGAAGATCTCAAGTACTTCTATCCCACGTCCGTGCTGGTGTCGGGATATGACATCATCTTCTTCTGGGTGGCGCGGATGATCTTCTCTGGCGTGGAGCAGATGGGCAAGACGCCCTTCCACACGGTGCTGCTGCACGGTCTGGTGCGCGACGCGCAGGGCCGGAAGATGAGCAAATCCCTGGGCAACGGCATCGATCCTCTGGAAATGATCGACCGCTACGGCGCCGACGCGCTGCGCATTTCGCTGGCGCTGGGCGTCTCGCCCGGCAACGATCTGCGCATGAGCGACGAAAAGGTCGAATCCGCGCGCAACTTCGCCAACAAGATCTGGAACGCGGCCCGGTTCGTGATGATGAATATGGCTGACTTCGAGCGCAAGGGCCTGCCCGACACATCGGAGCTCACCATGGCGGACCGCTGGATCCTGACCAGCTATCAGGACGCCGTGCGCTCCGTGACCGACCACATGGAGAACTATGACCTCGGCTTGGCGGCTCAGGAGGTGTACGACTTCCTGTGGAGCTGCTATTGCGACTGGTATATCGAAATGGCGAAGCCCCGCCTGAATGGCGATGACGCCCGTGCGAAGGACGCGGTCCGCGAGGTGCTCATCTATGTGCTCGAAGGCACGCTCAAGCTGCTGCACCCGTTCATGCCGTTCATCACGGACGAGATCTTCCGCTACCTGCCCGGCACCGAGGGCAGCATCATGATGAGCGCCTGGCCCGAAACCAAGGCGGAGCTTGACTTCCCGCAGGACGCCGCGCAGATGGAGGGCGTCATGGACGCCATCCGCGCCATCCGCAACCTGCGCGCCGAGATGAACGTCGCCGTGGGCAAGCGCGCTTCGCTCATCATGCGCCCGGCCGAAGGCTGGCGCGACGCGCTCGAGCACGCGGTCATCTACTTCACGAGGCTGGCCTTCGCGAGTTCCGTGTCCTTCATCGGAGCGGAGGATGAAAACCCCGAAAAATCAGCCAGCGCCGTCTGCGCCGCCTGCGAGATGTACATCCCCCTCGGGGAACTCGTGGATATTGAAAAGGAACTCAAGCGCCTGAACAAGGATCTCGACAACGTCGTCAAGGAGATTGCCCGCGGCGAAGGCAAACTGACGAACGAGGGCTTTGTGTCCAAAGCGCCCGCTCATCTGATCGAGGCCGAAAAGGCCAAGCTTGAGACCAACAAGGGCATCCTCGCCTCACTGCAGAGCCGGATCGCCGAGCTGAAATCCATCTGATCGCATATTGTTTTAGAAGATGAAGACATTTCAAACCGCCGCGCAGGCCATTGAGTGGATCGATGGTCTGCGCTATCAAAGTGAAAAAAACGGCCTGAGCAACATGAGGCGTCTGCTCGACCGGATGGGCCGTCCTCAGGACGCTCTGCGGTGTGTGCACGTGGCCGGCACAAACGGCAAAGGTTCCACCTGCGCGCTTCTCGAACGCATGCTGAGAGCGTGCGGCCTGAAAACAGGGCTGTACACTTCCCCGTATCTCATGCGCTACAACGAGCGCATGAGGGTCAACGGCGTCCCCATATCGGACGACGAACTGCTCAAAATCGCCTCCCTCGTCCGAAGCGAAGCTGAAGCCCTCGTCGACGAGGGCGTGCGCCCTACCTGGTTCGAGCTGGGTACGGCCATCGCCTTCGAGTGGTTCAGGCAGCAGCGGACAGACGTCGCCATCATCGAAGTCGGTCTCGGCGGACGGCTTGACCCCACCAACGTCATCGCGCCGGTTCTGAGCGTCATCGGGCCCATCGACCTCGAACACACGAAGCAGCTGGGCGATACGCGGATCAAAATCGCCTATGAAAAGGCCGGCATCATCAAGCCGGGCGTCCCGTGCGTCGTTCAAAGGCAGGCGTCGCCGGACATCGGCGAGGTGTTTTATACCGTCGCCGCCGAGAAAGGCTCGCCGCTCGTCGACTTGGGCGCCTCCAATTCACCGGACATAGAGTACGACGCGCGCGGCAGTTTCTTGCGATGGAAGGACGAGCGAGTCCGCGTCAACCTTCCCGGACGTCATCAAGGCGAAAACGCCTGTCTGGCCATAACCGCCTTCGAGCAGCTCCATATTCCGGGCTTTGAACTCGACAGACGCGCGGCGATGTCCGCTCTGAGCGAAACAAGGTGGCCCGGACGGCTCGAATGGATTGATGAGCGGACGCTGATCGACGGGGCTCACAACGCTCACGGCGCTCAGGCGCTCAGGCAGTACTGCCGCGAGTTTCTTCGCGGGCGAAGGATCGTCTGTCTGATCGGCTGCATGAAGGACAAGGACGTCCGGGCCTGCGCTGAGATTTACGCCTCGTTCGTCGACGCGGCTGTCGCCACAAACGTAAGCTATGGTCGCGCCCTGGCGGCTGACGATCTCGCCGCCGTACTGAGGGAATTCGGGCTTTCATGCCTGTCGGACGGCAACGAGAGCGCCGCTCTTGAAAAGGCGCGCTCTCTGGCCGGAGACGACGGCGTCGTCCTCGTCTGCGGGTCGCTGTACCTCGCCGGGGATATTCGCCTCATGCTGAAGGACGACGGCGGCGTCATCTGACGGGCGCGTAGCCGACGAACGTCACTCAAAATCGAAGTAAAACTACTTTATTTGTAGGAGAATCAATTGTGAGATACTCAAATCCCCATACCCACACGACCTTCTGCGACGGTCGGGACAGCGTCGAGCATATCGCGCGCCGCGCCAAGGAGATGGGCTTTGTCTCGCTGGGCATATCGAGCCATGGCCCTCAAACCAACAACACGTTCGGTTTTCAGGATGAAAAATCCTACGCCGAAGAAGTGCGCCGCGTGGCCTCTCTGATGGCCCCGGACATGAAGGTCTGGCTCGGCGTCGAGCAGGACTACTACGGTTTTTGCAACATAGATTACGACTACCGTGTCGGCGGCGTGCACTACATCGAAGGGACGGACGGTGCCGTCTACTCCGTGGATCATACAGAGGAACTGTTCAGCGCCATGCTGGAAAACGGCTTTCACGGCAGCCCGACGGCCATGGCAAAATCGTATTACGGGCGCGTGCTCGACATGTGCCGCAAAAACAGGCCGAACATCGTCGCCCATTTCGATCTGATCTGCAAATACAACGAAGGCAACGCCTTCTTCGACGAGCGGGACCCCGCGTACCTGGCGATCGCCCTCGACGCGCTTGAAGCGCTGTCTCATGAGGACATTCTCCTCGAAATCAACACGGGCGCCATCGCCCGCGGCCGCCGGACGCGCCCCTACCCCGACATGCCACTGCTGAGGCGCTGGCATGAGCTTGGAGGCCGGGTCATCTTCGGGAGCGACTGCCACGACGCTGAAAAACTCCTCTGCGGATGGGAGACAGCCATGGAAATGCTGAAAAGCGCCGGTTTCAGGACAGCGTGGCGCCTCGGAGAGAGGTCGGAACTGTTTATCGAGGAAGCCATAGAGGAATAACGGAGGTCAGAAAATGGCACAGATTACAGAGGCTCAGAGCCGAGATAAGACTATCGTCAAGACAAGCATGACGGGCATCGCCGCAAACGTCCTGTTGGCGGGCTTCAAGAGCGTCGTAGGACTGCTCTCCCACTCGATCGCCATCGTGCTTGACGCCGTCAACAATCTGACGGATGCCACGAGCTCGCTCATCACGATCATCGGCGTGAAACTGGCGTCCCGCCCCGCCGACCGCGAACATCCCTTCGGCCACGGACGCACGGAATACATGAGCGCCATGGTGATCGCCCTGATCGTGCTCTACGCCGGCGTCACGTCGCTCGTCGAATCCATAAAGAAGATCATCAACCCTGAGACGCCCTCATACACCACAGCGACGCTCGTCATCGTGGCTGTCGCCATCGTCGCGAAGGTCCTTCTCGGCCGGTATTTCGTCGGCGTGGGAAAGCGCGTCAACTCCGACGCCCTCGTCAACTCCGGCGAGGACGCGACGATGGACGCGATCATTTCGTCGGCCACGCTGGCGTCCGCCGTCATCTATCTGATCTGGCATATCTCGCTGGAAGCCTGGCTGGGCGCCCTGATCGCGCTCTTCATCATCAAGTCGGGTATCGAAATGCTGAGAAACACGATCTCCCAGGTCGTCGGCCGACGCCCCGACCCCGATCTGGCGCACGCGATCAACGAAACCATCATGAGCTGCGACGGGGTCAAAGGCGTCTATGAACTCGTTCTGAACATCTACTGCCCCGACAGTTACCTGGCTTCCGTGCACATCGGCGTCAACGACCAGATGACCGCGGTGGAAATCGACCAGCTGGAGCACCTCATTCAGGAGCGCGTATACGCGGCGAATAACGTCGCGCTGGCTGCCGTCGGCATCTATTCTGTCGACACAGAAAATCCCGTCGCGCAGGAGGCCTTCCGACGCGTACGGGAAATGGTTTGCGAGGATCCGAACATCCTGCAGATCCACGGTTTTTATCTCGATTGGGAAAAGAAGCAGATGCGCTTCGACATCGTCATGGGGTTTGAAGCCAAGGATCGAAACGAGACCTTCCGGCTCGCCGTCGAAAAGGTGCGCAAGGCCTTCCCCGGCGTCGAAGTCTACGCCATCATGGATACGGATTTCAGCCTGAGCGAATGATCGGGCACAGCATCACATTTCAACAAATCAATGAGAACGGGCGGCCGCGTCACAGCATGCGGCCGCTCGCTGTCGCTATGACCGTGGTTCCCAGATCGATGCGCGCGCCGTCGCGGTCGCTCGCCGCGTGGCTGTCGTGACGGACTCGCGTCGTCAGCTCGCCCATCGCGCCACGCCGCCGGGCTTCGGCGCGGGCCAACCGCACGGCCGCCGCGGAGGCGCCTTCCATCGCCTGTTCGAACGTCTCATACCACTGCGTGTCATCCGACGCGTGAACAGTATAGCCCATGACGCCGTCCGTGCCGTAAGCGCAGCGGATCTCCACCTCTACCGTCGCGAACACGTCCGCCACGACGGCCCCCACCGCATTGGCGACCTCGCTGTGCTCCGGAATCGAGCATTTCGCGCCGAGCGCCGCGGCCACGTCCGGCAGAAACAGGTGAATCGGCGCGCCGATCCCCACCAGCGAGGCTCCGACGTCGAACCCGATTCGGAAGAAATCCGATGGATCCGCCTCGTGCCGGCGCTTCCACTTCTCCGAAATCAGAGCCTGTGTCTGCGCGTCGACGCCGCCTTTGTATATATCGGGATACCTGGATTCGATCAGAACGCGCGCGACATGCGTAAAAAGCTTCTCCTCGACGAGGTCATAAACCTGCGCGCAAAAGCGCGACATATCCTCGTCCGTATCCTCATACTGGGGCAGCGACTGCAGAAAGTGGCGCGCCGCCAGCCGCGAAGCCTGATCGTCGAAAACCTTGTAATCCCCGGTGATGTGCATGATGTCCGTGGGCGTCAGGCCGCACCTCATCACGAGGCCCTCGCGCTCCAGCCGCTCCGTATCCAGGCCGTAAAGCCCAAGCGCTTCGCCGCCAATCATCTGCGGCCCGCCGCGCAGGCTGTCCATGATGCGCTTTTCAGCGTCGGTGTAAAGCGAATCGCTCCCGGACTCGCGCACGAGGTATAAAAACTCGTGCACCGGCTGGGTGTGCGCCTTTCCCGCCTTTGCCAGGCGCTCCAGTTCCTCCCGGACCTTCGGCCAGCGCGAAGCCGCCGCGCAGAGCGGCTCGACCCGACGGTTTCCCAGGACAAGGCGCTGTCCGTCGATGAAGATGCGCGTATCGCCTCCCAGGCTTACGGTGTCTATGAACACGCCATTCACCTGAGTCCGCCACCCGCCGACGCTGATCCCGCCGGACATCTGAGGCGCGCCGTCTCTGATGATCGATATATCCGTCGTCGTGCCGCCCATGTCGACCACAACGGCGCTCTTGCAGTCCGCCAGGGCCTTCGCCCCCATGACGCTGGCCGCGGGCCCTGAAAGGATCGTCTCCACAGGCTTTTTCTTCGCGGCGTCCTCGACCATCAGGCTGCCGTCGCTGCGCACGATGACGCGCAGCGCGCCAAGCCCGCGCTCCTTGAGGGCCTTATCGACGGCTTTCAGGAACTGATCCACCACGGGCAGGAGCCTCGCGTTCAGCAGCGCGGTGGCGCCGCGCTCCATGATATTCAGGCCGCTGACCAGTTCACTGGCCATGACGAGGGGCACGTCATACGCGCCGCGCAGCGCGTCTCGCGCTTCGGCTTCACACACGCCGCCGTTGTGCATCGCGTTGAGTTCGACGATGCCCAGGGCCTCCGCCTGACGCAAAAACGCGTCGTTCTCTGCGATAATCGCTGCCCAGTCGGGATGATCGACCACCTTGCCGTCAAAGGAACCGTGCGTCTCTACGCACAGAATATCATCGACGTTCAGGCCGTATTTCTGATCGGCGTGAACCCATTTCAAAGTCTTTTGATTCGTCCCCATCATGACGAGGCGGGCGCGTCCGCCTTTGTCCTCCACGCAGGCGTTCGTCGCGAGCGTGGTGGAGAGCGAAATGATTTCCGCCCGTTTCACCAGTTCTGCGGGCAGGCTGTCGAGCGCGCGCCCGATGCCGAGAGAGAGATCCTCCTTTGTCGTACGGGCTTTCCCCGACGCCATGACCCGCGCCGTGTCGAAATCATAGACGACGGCGTCGGTATATGTCCCTCCCGTATCGATGCCAATTCCCAAGCCCATGTCACGCACCCGCCCTTTCTGTGATAGATTGAACGAACTCAGTTGAAATTATAGCACTTTCCAGGCAAACTGAGCGGTTTTATTTGGGTTAATCTATTGGACAATCGGGCATATTATGATATAATCATGCACAAAAGGAATACAGGCTGCGATATCCTGTACGGGTCAATCGCGGTATCGATGGGAGCTGATCATATGGACAACAGAGAACGTCTGAATTCGATTCTGGCTCACAACAGCGATCATTGCGGATTCTGGCACGGAAACCCCAACCACGCCAGCCAGGATTATCTCTTTGGCGAACTAGGCGTCAAAAACGATTTTGAGATGGGACTGAAACTCGGCAGTACGGTGCGGTGGGTCATGCCAGACGCCAACGGCATGTGGAATCACCCCGAGGGCAAGCCCATGTTCGACGTCCTCGGCGGCAAGAAGCGCACAAGCCTCGGACAGGACGGCGTTTTCGCCGAATGCGAGGATGTGGCCGAAGTCGAAGCCTTCGACTGGCCGGATGAAAAATACGTCGACTTTACGGGCACCCTCAAGGCCATAGACGACACCATCGCCGCCGGCCAGGCCGTGCTTTCCGGCTCTTGGAGCTGCTTTTTTCACAACGTGTGCGATTTTTTCGGCATGGAGAATTATTTCGTCAAAATGTACACCGACCCTGACGTCGTGGAAGCCGTGACGGAACACGTCGTCGACTTTTATCTCCGCATAAACGAGCGCCTATTCGAAGCGGCGCACGATAAAATCGACATGTTCTTCTTCGGCAACGACTTCGGCAGCCAGCGAGACATGCTCATCTCGCCCGAGCTGTTCGACAAATTCGTAATGCCCGGCTTCGTCAAGTTCACTCAGCAGGCGCACCGATTCGGCATGAAGGTACTGCTGCATTCTTGCGGATCCATCGAGAGGATCATTCCGCGCCTCATCGACGCCGGCGTGGACGCGCTGCACCCCATCCAGGCCCGGGCCGCGAACATGGACGCCGAGACGCTCTCGAAAAAGTACAACGGCAAGATCGTCTTCGTCGGCGGCGTGGATACGCAGCAGCTGCTCCCCTTCGGGACGCCTCAGCAGGTACGGGACGAGGTGCGCCGGCTGAGAGACCTGTTCGGCGAAAACTACATCGTCTCCCCGAGCCATGAATCCATCCTGCCCGGCGTTTCCGTTGACAATGTCGTCGCCATGGCGGAGGCCGCGGCGGAATAATTGCTAAAAACGTTCAGTCCACTATTATCGTGAAAGGAAGTTCGATCATGGAAAAACTGAGAATCGGCATCATCGGCACCGGCGGCATCGCTCACTCCCACATGCGGTCCTATCTCGAGATGGACGACGTTCAGATCATCGGAGCGTCCGATATCATTCCCGGCAAAGCGCGCGCCTTCCTGGACGAATTCGGTCTCAAGGACGTGCCCGCCTTCGAGGACAACGAAGAGCTGCTTGCCCTGAAGCCGGACGGCGTATCCGTCTGCACTTACAACACGACGCATCACATCTGCGCCTGCGCCGCCCTGAAAGCCGGCGTCAACGTCCTGTGTGAAAAGCCCATGTCCGTCACCCTGGATCAGGCCGTTCAGATGGCCCGCGCCCAGAAGGAGACCGGGAAGATCCTCACCATCGGCTTCCAGCCGAGGTACGGCGAGAACATGAAGATGATCAAGCACCTGGTGCGCAGCGGCGAGCTGGGACACATCTACTACATTCAGACGGGCGGCGGACGCCGCCGCGGCATTCCCGGCCGCACGTTTGTCCAGAAGGATCTCGCCGGCGTCGGCTGTCTGGCGGACATCGGCTGCTACGGCCTCGACATGGCGCTGAACGCCGTGGGCTACCGCAAGCCGGTCACCGTTTCGGCGTACGCTTCGGACTACTTCGGAAAGAACCCCAAGTACTACGATCCCGTCAAGGGCGGCGGCGAATTCTCCGTCGACGACTTTACCGTAGCGCTCATCCGCTTCGAGGACGGCTTGGTCATGGATTTCCGCATGAGCTGGGCCATGCACATGGACACCATGGGAGACACGCTCTTCCTGGGAACGGAGGGCGGCCTGAAGGTCAAGTCTCCCAACCCCGAAGTCAACTGGGGCGGCGCGTGGGATGGCGGCGTCGGCGACATTTACCTCTACCGCGACATCGACGGCAATCAGGTTGAGGTCAAGATCCCGAAGAAGGTCGAGGACAACAAGAAGAGCTTCTTCTATCTCAAGTGCCGCGACTTCTGCGACGCGATCCGCACGAACGGCCCCTCCCCCATCCCGTGGGAAGAGATCATCTGCAATCAGGCTATCATCGACGGAATCATCCGTTCTTCCGCGCTGAAGCGGGAGGTCGAAGTCAACATTCCCGAGATCTGACGATTTACCCTGCCAGCCTGCTCCGCACACCGGAGCGGCTGGCGTTTGTTTTATAACGACTTTTGATCACTTACCCTAAATTTTCTTTGATCAGGTATTGTATTTATTGACGCAATGTTATATAATGGTAAATGGAGTTTTATTATGTAATCAAGGAGGTTAATAACATGAAGAAGAACTGGCTGTCCATCGTCCTTGCGATCGCCGTCGTGATCGCCGTCATCTTCGGCCTCGTTAAAAACAACAACCTGCAGAAACAGCTCAACGACGTGAAGAGCGGCGCTGAAACCGCTGCCACGGACGCGGCCAAGGCGCTTGACGACGCCGTCGCCGCCGCCAAAGAAGAAGGCGACGAAGCTCTGACCAAAGCTGTCGAAGAGGCGCAGGCTACGGCTCAGAAGTCCATCGACGCCCTGGCGGCGGAGCGCGACGAGCTGAGCGGCAAGGTCGCCGAGCTGGAGGAATCCGCCAAACAGTCAGCTGCCGATGCCGAGAAGGCTCTGAACGAGGCCGTGGCCGCCGCCAAGGAAGAAGCCAAGGCCGCCCAGGAAAAGGCGGTCGCCGAGGCCGTCGCCGCCGCCAAGGATGAAGCCTCAACCATACAGGAAAACGCGATAGCCGACGCCGTCGCAACGGCCAAGGAAGAGGCCAAGACCGCTCAGGAGACCGCCGTCACCGAAGCTGTCGCCGCCGCCAAGGAAGAGGCCAAGGCCGCTCAGGAGACCGCCGTCACCGAAGC
>JAFRLF010000084.1 GCA_017431365.1 Clostridia bacterium
AAATGATGACTCGTGACGAGGAAATGGAAATGGTGATGGAAGCCATCCACGACCTGAACGAGAAAATCGACGCCCTGCGGAAACCGGCTGTCGAAGACGAGGCTCCTGAGGAAGAAGAGGAAGAGGTCAAACTCACTGGGCTCGATGCCGTCGAGGCGGCAATCAAAGAGCGCATGACGGACTCCGATGAGGAGAAAGTCGAGGTTGATCCGGAAGTCCTCAACGACGAAGAACCGGAGGAAGTAAAGGAAGAAGCTGAGGTAATCGAGTCTGACGACGAAAAGCCGGAGGAAGAGATCGAGGTCAAAGAAAAGACCGCTGATCGTGCAATCTCCATGGCGATGCTTCGCGCAATCAAACCGATTATCGCGCAGATGCCGAAGGCGCAGCGTACCCGCGCATGCGACGCTTTGACGCGAGCCGTCAAAAAAGCATCGTCCCAGAAACTCCCCGGTGGGTACGGTTCGCTCCTGAAGAGAAAAAAGACGATGGACGCGGCCGCACTGATGGAAAGCCAGCGGGCTTTCGGCGAAAACTGCCGTAAGCGCAACCCGCATGTCAAGAAATAAGGAGGAATGAACAATGCCTGGTAGTGTTATTGGAAATCAGATGGACTTCGGCTATCCCGGTCAGGCTTCGCGCCACGGTGATGAAGTCAGCCGCACCCGCCCGGTCGCGGCAGGGACGGATAATGTGTATTTTGGCAACCCGGTCGTAATCAATGCGGACGGTTCCTGCCAGCTTTTCGGCGCTTCGAACGTCGCCGCAGATTTCGGCGGTATCGCCATGCGTAAGGTCAAGAGCGCTGTGGTTTATCCGTATCAGAATTTTGGCTATTACAGCGAGAAGGAGCCTTGCGACATTTTGGAGCGCGGCGGCATCAGCGCGATTTGCGCATGGGGCACGCCGACGGTCGGCGGCGTCGTTTACGTCCGCATTGGCGTAACGGAAGGCAAATCTCCGGACGGCGCCAAGATTGGTGATCTTGGCGCGGCTGCGGAAGGCACTCCGGTGGCGGGCGCGAACACCTACACGATCAGCACGAACGCGGCTGCGTCCGACAAGATCACCTTCGGCGGCGTCACGCTGACGGCAGGGACGGATTTCGAGGTAGGCGCGAGCGCGGCGGCCACGGCTGCGGACCTTGCGGCGGCATTCAACGCCAATGCGGCCCTCTCGGCCATTTACACCTTCGATGCGGTGGCGGCTGTGATCCACGTCACGGAGCGTCATGCAGGCGGCGGCAATACGCCTGGCACGATGACGGTCGGCGACGGCGGCACAGCTGTCATTACGGCAGGTACGGCCACGGCCAGCGCACCGGGAAACACGGTCCCGCTTGTGGACGTCGTCTGGTCGTCCGGCATGGACGCCCGCAACGTCGCAGAGCTTACCATGAAGACCCGTCAGGGCGTATAACGGAAAAGGAGGACAAAACAAATGGCTATTCGTAAAACTTACAATCTGCCTGTCGCTCCGCAGCGCGGCGCGTCCGGCATCCTTACGATGGACGCCTCCGCCGTTTCGAGCGGCCTGGCGTTTTTGGAAAGCGAACTCGAAAAGCTGGATCCGATGCTTCGTGAGCCGCTCACCAGCACGACCTACCCCCGCGATATCGAGATTGAGAGCGGCGGCGGATGGATCGAGGCGACCTCGGCATTTAACGTCTCTTACGGCGTTACGGGCGGCGAGGCTGACGGCGTCGGCGGCGTGCAGAATAATATTCGCCGCATTCAGGCCGACCTCTCGAAAGACCTGTACAAGGTCCTGCCGTATGAGGTCAGCATGTCCATCAAGATTCAGGATCAGCTTCGCGGCGCTGTCACGGGCCGCTCTATCGAGCAGATCTATGACGACGGCATCCGCCTGGACTATGACAAGTATATGGACATCAACACGTATCTCGGCCAGAGCGCCTATGGTACGGAGGGCCTCGTAAACAACAGCATGATCACGGCGGCCAGCGTCGCCGCGGACGGCACGGGCTCCAGCACGTTGTGGAAGGATAAGACTCCGGAGCAGATTCTTCGCGATATCGACGACGCGATTCTGGCGGCGTGGACGGCTTCCGGCTACGACAACAGCGCCATTCCGAATCACATTCTCGTGGATCCGGAGAACTTTGCGTATCTGAACAGGACGGTATTTGCGGCCAACGGTGCCACGGCTCCGATTAGCCTGCTGAATTACCTCCTGGATAACAACATCGCAAAGGCGAAGGGCGTGGACCTCTTCATCGGCGAGTGCAAATTCTGCGTCGGTGCGGGCGTGGGCGTAACGAATCGCATGGTGGCGTATGTCAACCAGCGCCGCTTTGTTGGCATGGATGTCCCGGTTCCGCTCGGGCGCGTCATGACGCAGCCGAACATTCAGACGGCGTCCTACGACAGCCTGTACATGGCGAACATCGGCCAGGTGAAAATCCACTACGTCGAGCCGTTCATCTATCGTGACGGTATCTAAAAGGAGGATAACAATGAGCGTTCGCTTAATTGCCAAAAAGCGTCTGGCCTTCCGCAACCCGGAAGACCAGACTTTCAAGACCGTAATGCCGGGAATGTTTGAGACTTGCCCGGACTGGGTCAAAAAGGATCCTATGTTTCGATGGGCGGTGCAGGATGGCAGCATTCAGGTGGCAGACGATGCCCCCATAGTCGCCAAGGCTGCACCGAAGGCAGAAGAGACGGTGGTGGTCGAGGAGCCAAAAAAGGCTCCTGCTAAGGGGAAGAAGAAATGATGTACGGCGGTGTTGACGTGTTCGGGATTATCGCCGGAGCGTCGAACATCCGCCGAGGCGACAATCCGCCGTACACGTCAGAAAACTTTCTCACAATGTATCCGCAATTTGGAAAGACCGATGAAAGCGGAAATCAAATCATTCCGAGCGCGGTTATAAATGCGTACGTTCAGCTGGCTCATTCGTCTCTCTCGAAAGCTCGTTATCATGACGCTTGGGAGATGTGTATGGGCTTTTTCATTGCTCACTGGCTGACGCTGTACCTCCAAACAGCTGCCAGCCCCGATGACCCGATGGGAAAGATCATAAGCGCCGGACTGGCGAAAGGCGTCCAGTCAAGCAAAGGAGCCGACGACCTGTCCGTGTCCTATGATTTTTCCCTCGTGTCCGGGGAAATGAATGGCTGGGGAACGTACAAATTGACCGCATTCGGGCAGCAGCTTGTGACCTTTGCGAAAATGTTCGGTATGGGCGGGATGGTCGTATGGTAAATGTAAAAGTCATTCAGACCATGAAGCCTTTTAGCAGCATAACAAAATAGCTGTCCGCGTTGACACGGAAACGCGTGCTGGTCGGAATACAATCGAAGGATTCTTCTCGGGACATCGGAGACAAAATCAACAACGCGGAACAGCTGTACATTCTTACGCACGGCGTACGGAAGAAATCCATGCGCGAGGAAATGCAAAAAAATATTGATGCAGGGATGAAGTACAGCGCCGCGCACAGCTTGTATATTCAATCGCACGGTTCCCCGCTTTGGCAGATTCCGCCGCGGCCGGTTTTAGAGCCTGCGATCGAAGATAGCAAGGAACCTATAGCAAAACAGCTGAAAATGAGCTACAAGGCCGCGCTGGACGGCAATAAGCAGGAAATGGAAAACTGCCTGCAAAAAGCCGGAATGATCGGTGAAAATGCAGCAAAAGGATGGTTTGAGAATCCGGCAAACAAGTGGCCCCCAAACTCACCGAAAACGATCAAGAAAAAGGGAAGCGACTCTCCGATGATCGATAAGGGGAAAATGAGGGAAGCCATTACCCACGTTATCAGAGAGGAGTGATGCGGAATGGCAATCGACCTGTCCGAGTTGACTTATGACCCTGACTTCTGCACGACATTCCAAATCGAAAAACACTCTCTCACATGGGAAAAAGGCAGGCCAGCCACAAGCAGCACTACGATCACCGTGACAGGCATCGCCGGGCCGTCATCCCCGAAAGATTTGGAGATGGTCGAAGAAGGCGACCGCGTGCACGGCCCGAAAACCTTCTGGACGGCTATGGCGGCCATGAAGATATCGGACACGCTCACGACGTCGGACGTTATCATCTGGCGCGGACAGAGATACAAGCTGCTTCATGTTTGGGATTACACTGACAATGGATTCATCAAGGCCATCGGTGACCGGCTGGGAGAGGAGGAAGTGCCCGATGCAGACGTTCAAGGCACTTGAAGACGCTTTATGGCAAGCGTGCTCCGATATCCTGGCAGAAATCATCACAGATCCAAAGATGATCCGGTGGAAGCATCCGACCGGCGGAATGCCGGACTGGAAAATCACGGACAATATCCTTTTTTTGAATTTGGACGAAAAAGATGATGCTTATGCGCAGCAAAGAGACAGTATTTTTAATACCGTCAACGGGACAGTTATGCGCAGCGCATACCGCACCCGCGTATGGACGCTGTATTGTACAGCATACGGCCCGGAGTCTTACGCGATTTGCAACCGTCTCAAAGATGGATTCTTTGAATGGAATGTAGAAGCGCCGCTCTGGAAGAATGACGTGCATCTTGTTCCTGACCTTCCCCGATGCCGGCAAACGACGGAAATCTTCGCCGGTCAGTGGTGGGAGCGATGGGATCTGACGCTGACATTCAATGAGTTGTACAAAGCGGAAGACGACGTCGGACACATTGATTCCGCCCAAATTATTACCTCAACATCACAACCATGAAAGGAGATACAAAGATATGGCATTGAAAAATGTTTTGCCTTTAAATCCGGTGGTAAATGTCATCGTCAACCTTTCGACGATCAGCGCGCCGCGAAAGGCATTCAATCTCGCCCTGTTGATGGGTAACGTCCCTGATGCAGTGTCGGACTTTGCCGATGACACGCGCATCGTCAAGTATGACAGTCTGAACTCGATGCTGGAAGCCGGATTTGAGACGACCGACCGTCTGTATCAGGCCGCTTCGCTC
Source organism: Clostridia bacterium (assembly GCA_017431365.1). Lineage (GTDB taxonomy): Bacteria > Bacillota > Clostridia > Christensenellales > Aristaeellaceae > Firm-10. Next base: position 4,943 of record JAFRLF010000084.1, read on the forward strand.
GTATTCGGGCAGCAGAAAACTCCGCCGACGGTCGCCATCGGCAAGATCATGACGGTCACTCGGAAGACAGCAGGAGAGAACACGTACACGATCACGGCCAACGCCGAGAGCGCGGATACGGTGGCCTTCAACGGCGTCACATTGACCGCCGGAACGGATTTCCAGGTGGGAGCCGATGCCGCTGCTACCGCGACGAATATCGCCTCTGCAATGGCGGAGAACTCGACCATCAACGCGATTTACACGGTCACGGTGGAGGGCGCTGTCATTACTGTTACCGAGACGGACGCAGGCGCAGGCAGCACGCCGGGCGCGATGACGACCACGGGCACGCTTACGATTTCCGCGGGTACGGCGACGCAGAGTGCGACGACCACGGGCGCGGAAACTCCGCTCGAAACGCTCACGGCCTGCCGACAGGCGGACAGCGAGTGGTATATCGGCGTTTACTGCAACACGATGACCGACGCGGACATTCTCGCGATGGCTCAGTACACAGAGAGCTGCACGCCGGACTCTATGTTTGCATTCACGACCACAGAGGAGGCTGTCTACAATCCGAACGACGGCGGCATCTTCTCGCAGCTCCAGTCTCTTATGTATCGTCGCACCATCGGCCAGTATTCGACCTCGCACGCTGACGCCATCGCCGCGATTGTCGGCTGGGCGATGGGCGCGATGACCGGAACGGCCAACAGCGCGTACACCATCGCGTACAAGACCGAGGTCGGCGTCCAGGCAGAAAATTACATGGAGCGCTTCACGACGAATCAGGTCAACGCTATCAAGGGATTCAACGGTAATGTTTACATCAACCGAGGCGAATACTACAACATCTTCGAGGAAGGCAAGATGTTTGACGGTTCGTGGTTTGACGAGATTATCTACCTCGACAAATTCAAGAACGATTGCCAGCTGTCGCTCATGGATATCCTCGTGGCAGACAATAAGGTCCCGCAGACTGAGGCAGGCATGACGCGTCTGAAGAACGCCATCAAGGAAGAGTGTGACCGCATGGTCCTGATTGGCTTTATTGCTCCGGGCGTCTGGAAGTCTACGCAGATTCTCGAGCTGAAATACGGCGACGCGCTGCCTAACGGCTATCTCATCCAGAGCGAAGCCATCAACGCGCAGACGCAGGCCGACCGTGACGCACGCAAGGCCCCGCCGATTTACGTCAG
>JAFRLF010000085.1 GCA_017431365.1 Clostridia bacterium
CAGGTAGCTGATCGTCTGGGTGACGCGCTTGAATTTCGTATTCTGCACCTCGTTGAGGCACAGCGCGAAGATGATGGGGAAGGGGAAGGAATACACGAGGCCGTATACGCTGATGAGCAGCGTGTTGCGGATCAGCCGCCAGAAGTAGACGGAATTGAAGAAGGTCTTGAAATTCGCGAACCACACCCATTCGCTGCCCAGGATGCCCTTTCGAACCTTGAAGTTCTCAAACGCCATCACGATGCCGCCCATGGGTATGTAGTAGAAGATGATGAAGTACAGTATCACGGGTATGGCCATCACGTAGACGGCCCAGTTCATCTGAAGATCGCGTCGGATCGACTTTCTGCGCCGGGCGGCGACGCGCTCTTTGCTGTTGATGATGTTTGGAGCGGAGCCTGTGCTCTGCATGGAAGGAGCCTCCCCTCAGATGGTATGGTGCGCGTATGGACAGGCGCGGCGTTGCGGGGAGCGGACCGCTCCCGTCGGATACGATACGGGGAGGCTCGAAGGCGAGCCTCCCCGGTCGAGGATATTCGCGATCAGCGCGCGTTGAAGCGGTCCAGAGCGGCCTGGCGCAGCTCGATGCAGCGCTCGATGCCCATGGAGCGCAGGGTGTCACGGTAGGCGTCGTAGTCGTCCAGGCTCATCTGGCCCATGATGAACTTGACGTTGCATTCCTGCACGTAGGTCTCGATGTCGGTGTAGAGCTTGGAGTACTCGGCGTTCTCATCCGCGGTCATGGTCGTGCGGTTGGAGATCCACTGGGTGGGCTCGTTCAGAGACCAGATGCGGTAACCTTCCTGCTGGACGGGCTGGCTGGACTCGATCTGAGCGGATTCCACGCGGACGTTGGGGTTCTTCGTCCAGTACTTGACGAGCACCAGCGCGGAGGAATCGCCGTCCGGATTGTGGTAGCGGAAGTCGTAGTCCTGGATGCGGTGACCGTCGTCCTCGGCGGCGTACCAGGTCTTGCCCTCGTTCTTGTCCAGGCCGAAGTTGCTCTGCAGGTAGATGGGCTTGGAATAGAAGCCGTCGGTCCAGCGGATGCACTCTTCGATGTACTCGCCCTCGGCGTTGAAGGTGGTGCAGTAGCTGTTCATGTAGTTGTTGCCGGAGGCGTAGTCGCGGTAGGCGGGGGTGTCGCCCTCCTTCAGCACGGGCTGGGGCACGCCGACTTCCCAGAAGTCCGGGTTGGTGGCGCCGCGGGTGATGTAAACGTCAGCCAGGCGCGTGCCGTAGTCGATCAGAGAGCCGACCTTGTCGTTGAGCTGCATGTCGTTGTCGGCGGTGATGCCGCTGGAAGAGCGGGTGGCGAAGTCCTTGTCCAGCAGGCCTTCCTCCCACCACTGATGCAGCATGGTCAGGTAGGCCTTGTAGCCGTCCTCCAGGGGGCCGTACTTGACGGTGCCTTCGTCCTGGTAGAAGTACGGGCCTACGCCGTAGCCGGCCATGAACTCGCCGGTGCGGTCGATGCCGTACTTGGAGGAGTAGTAGGGTGCCTCGATGCCCAGCTCGTCGCGGAAGGCGCAGAGGACCTTGTACCAGTCGTCATAGGTTACGGGGATGTCCATGCCGACCTTGTCCAGGAAGTCCTTGCGGATCGCGATGCCCTGGTCGGCCATGGGAATGTCGCCGATGGGGAGCCACACGCCCCACATGCCGTACATCTTGCCCGTGTCGCTGTAGCAGGCCTTGCGGTAGGACTCGTAGGTGTCCAGCCAGACCTTGTAGTTGGGGGCGAGATCCAGATAATCCGCCATGTTGATGAAATAGCCGTCCTCGATGGCGGCGTCCTCGCCGTCGCGGTACTTTTGACCGGCGGGCTGCGAGTACATCATGTCGGGCATGTCATCGGAGGCGAACAGCAGGGAGAAAGAGTCGCCCTCCGTGCCGGACGCCGGGACGATGAAATTGATGTGCATGTTGGTCAGCTCCTCGTACATGACGAAGAACTCGGCGTCGTTGAAGTCGGCGAGCTCCGCCATGGAGCCGGCCATCGGGTACCACAGTTCCACCGTGATTTTCTCCTCGGAGATCGGGTAGGTCTGGGCGTTCTCCGGGCAGACGTAGTTGGTTTCGGCCAGGGCGAGGGTGCCCGCGCACAGGGCCAGAACCAGAGCGAGAGAGAGGATCGTCAGAAAGCGCTTCATCGTCGTCTTCTCCTTTTTTAAAATTATTGCAGGCGGCCGCGCCGCCTGGAATTCATGGGGAGATTAAGCTTTAAACCGCGTTAATAATTTTAACATGAATATATCACAAATTCAAGCATAACTGTTTGAATGTAAAGGCGTTTGAATACATTTAACATAAAACAAACGCCAACCGCGCGAAAGAGCGCCGCAAACAGGGCTATAGTATCCTTGACTTTTAAAAATCTCTGAGCGGAGGGATCGCCATGAAGACCGAAAACGGCGAATGGATCATGAAGGGGTGTGACCCGTCCTCTCCGGACGCCCTGCGCTCGCCGGACGACGCGAAGGCGCTCATTCGCGACGCCGGGTTTATGCCGCTGTTTTCCAATGACATCGCGGGCTTTTCCATCGAGGAGCACGTGCCGGCCAGCGCCTGGTGGAGCGGAGACGGGCGCACCGACCCGTGGGAGTGGCGGATGATCCTCGCCCGCGAGCCGGACATCGCCTACGGGAAGTTCTTTGGCCGCGCGGCGGGGTTCGTGAGCCGGGACTTTTTTCCGACGCTGGCGAACTATCGCCGCGACGGGTACGACTTCGACGCCCTGTTCGAGGACGAGCTGGCGAGCTACCGGAGCAAGAAGATCATGGACGCCTTCGAGCTCGACGAGGAGGCCGTTGGGCGCGAGCTGATGACCAGCGACCTCAGGCACATGGCCGGCTTTGGCCGCGACGGCGGGGAGAAAAACTTCGAAGGCTGCCTGACGGACCTGCAGATGCAGACCTATCTGATCATCGGCGATTTCCGGCAGAAGGTCAACAAGCAGGGCGGGAGTTACGGCTGGCATATCGCCGTCGTCGAAACGCCGGAGACCAAGTGGGGGCGGGATTTCGTCACCTCCGCCTATTCGGAAAAGCCCGGGCTTTCGTGGCGGCGAATCGCCGAAAAGGCGCGTCAAATCGCGCCGCACGCCTCGGACGAGGCCCTGCGCCGTATCCTCGGCATTCGGCGCAGCTACGGCGAAACGGCGTGACGGCGGATTATCCCGGCCAAATGGAAAAACTGATTGTGAGTTGATGTATTGAAATCCGTATATCGTCAAAATATGCCGTAAAATGTAACATAAACTGCACAAAATGTAACCTTGGTGTTCATGTAAATTGCTTGACATGGTGGTTTGCATTTTCTAGAATTAATTAGAATAGCGTGAATTATCTGTTTTCGCTGTTTGAATCGATGTTCCATGCGTCGGCAGGCTCTGCGGGCGATGGTTGGCATCGGTTTTATAACCAAGATTGAATGTTTCGGATTCAGTATGACAGGAAAGGAGTTGGATGACGGTTTGAACATCATTTTAGCCATTGTACTGATTGTCGTGGCGCTGGCCGCCGGCGCGTGCGCCGGGTTCCTCTATCGCCAGAGCGTCACTGAGAAGAAGATCGGCCGTACCGAGGAGTACGCCAATACCCTGCTTCAGGAAGCGACCCATAAGGCCGAAGAAAAGAAGAAGGAATTGATTCTGGAAGCCCGGGAAGAAGTCCAGAACGCGCGCGACGAGGTTCAGAGGATGCGCACCGAACTGGACAAGGAGATCAAGGATCGCCGCAGCGAGGTCAGTAAGCAGGAGCGCCGCGTCTCCCAGCGCGAGGAGACCCTGGACAAGAAGCTGGACAACCTTGAGGCGCGCGAGGAGAGCCTCAACGCCAAGTACAAGGAAGCCGAACGCATCGAAGCGGACGCCCAGCGCCTGCACGACCAGCAGCAGGACGAGCTGCAGCGCATCTCCAACATGACGATGGAGGAGGCCAAGGACATCCTCATCAACCGCGTTCAGAAGGACGCCTATCGCGACGCGGCTGTCATGGTGCGCGACATCGAGAGCCACGCCCGCGAGGAAGCGGACAAGAAGGCCCGCAACATCATCTCCCTGGCGATTCAGCGCTGCGCCGCCGATCAGGTGGCCGAGACGACGGTGTCCGTCGTGGCGCTGCCCAACGACGATATGAAGGGCCGCATTATCGGCCGCGAGGGGCGCAACATTCGCTCCCTGGAGACGGCCACGGGCGTCGACCTGATCATCGACGACACGCCCGAGGCGGTCATCATCTCAGGGTTCGATCCCGTCCGCCGCGAGGTGGCGCGCATTGCCCTGGAGAAGCTCATCATGGACGGGCGCATTCACCCGGCGCGCATCGAGGAAATGGTCGAAAAGGCCCGTAAGGAAGTCGACAACCAGATCCGCGAAGCCGGCGAGCAGGCCATCTTTGAGACGAACATGCACGGCATCCATCACGAGCTGGTGAAGCTCCTGGGCCGCATGCGCTACCGCACGAGCTATGGGCAGAATGTGCTGCAGCACTCCATCGAGGTCAGCCACCTGGCGGGCATCATGGCGGCCGAGCTGGGCGCGGACGTCACCCTGTGCAAGAGAGCGGGCCTTCTGCACGACATCGGCAAGTCCATCGACCACGAGGTCGAGGGCACGCACGTGACCATCGGCGCGGACCTGGCGCGCAAGTATCACGAGTCCGAAGCCGTGATCCACTGCATCATGGCCCACCACAACGACGTGGAGCCCACGACGGTCGAGGCCGTCCTGGTGCAGGCCGCGGACGCAATTTCCGCCGCCCGCCCCGGCGCGCGCCGCGAGTCCATCGAGAACTACATCAAGCGCCTGGAGAAGCTCGAGGAGATCGCCAATTCCTTCGACGGCGTGGAGAAGAGCTTCGCCATCCAGTCCGGCCGCGAGGTGCGCATCATGGTCAAGCCCGACGACATCAACGACGCGGGCACCCTGATCCTCGCCAAGGACGTGGCCAAGAAGATCGAGAGCGAGATGGAGTACCCCGGACAGATCAAGGTCAGCGTCATCCGCGAGACGCGGTCCGTGGAGTTCGCGAAGTAAATATCGCTTCGGCAAAAAGGACTGCCTCATTGCGTGGCAGTCCTTTTTTTGTGCACTTGGCTGTAGTGTTATATACGCCTTTGTCCGAAACGATGTCAAAGTCTGACAAACAAATACCGTCCGGATGTCCGGACGGCGAAGAGTAAAGGATTAGTTTATACACTCCAGTCTTCATATTTTAGCCCCTGAACTCTTGAAAACTCTCTTATGTTGTTTGTAACAACAATATAACCCAGAGATCTGGCATGGGCAGCAATCATGGTATCTCTGTCACTGATCCGAATATGCCTCATTTCCAGGTCTCCATAAATATCTCCAAAGTGTTTGGCTGCATCGGCATCGAAACTCAGGACGCGAATCCCAGCGAGGAACTGGTACACGCCGTATCGGGTTTTGATGGGATCACGGCTCTTTTTTATACCGTATTCCAGCTCGCCCAGAGTAATTGTAGAGATACAAAGGTCTTTGCCCGTATGCTGCTCCATCCTTGAAACAATGGGCCAGTCGGGATGCCTTATTCCCATAATGACCGCATTGGTATCAAGCATAAACATTACAGTTCCTCCCGGACCGCGGGAATTTCTTCAGGTCGGCCATCTGCCATAAAATCTTCAGAAATCATTGAGGCTCCTCGCTTCAAGGTAGAGCTAAGTGAGGATTTGGGCGTCAGCATGAGCGTATCGCCGATTTTATTGACAAACACCTCATCCTCTTCAAAGCGATACTCCGCCGGAATCCGTACCGCCTGACTCCTGCCGTTCATAAATACCTTGGCTGTTTGGGATGCTTCCATAACCGACATGCTATGACCTCCTCTCCTGACACAAGTATATATCATGTGATGTATCGTTGTCAAGCAGGGGAAGACGGATTGTGCATCTTCGATTCTCTCCGTATGTAATTATATATTTCGCTGGGGGTTATCCGTTTGGCCGAGAAGGTAGTCAATGCTTGTGTGATAAATGTCAGCCAGCTGGATGAGCACACGGGTGGGAATGTCGTTCTCTCCAGTTTCATATTTTGAATACCCCGTCTGAGACATATTCAGCATTTTCGCGACCATTGTCTGTGTCCAGTCGTGATCTTTCCGTAAATCAAGAGCGAGATGGAGTATCCCGGACAGATCTAGGTCAGCGTCATCCGCGAGACACGGTCCGTGGAGTTCGCGAAGTAAATATCGATTCAGCGCAAAGGACTGCCTCGCTGCGGGGCAGTCTTTTGTGCTATCAATATAAGTTAATTAGATGTTAAACATTCGGCAAAAACGACAATGCATTGTTGTTTTTGCCGAAGGTTTACTGCATATCAGCCCACTGCCATTGTCGGCATGATCGGCCTCTGAACCATGGCTCATAATTAAACTGCTCGGCGCCGTCATCTCAAAGTGACGGCGCCGGGCGGCTCTGATTTTTATTGATTTACATGTGGAACAGCTTCTGGCTGTCATGCCTCGGGTCGCAGGTCAGGTTGATGCCGAGCTTTCTGAGCGTGCGCTCGTCCACCGATGAAAGGATCACGGAGGCGTGCGCCTCGCAGCCGCGCAGCTTTTTCAGCTGTCCGAGCGCCATCTTGGCCAGGGGGTTTGTCACGGCGCAGATGGAGAGCGCCAGCAGGATCTCGTCGGTGTGCAGGCGCGGGTTGACGCTGCCCAGGTAGTTGACCTTCAGATCCTGCAGCGGCGAGATGACCGCCTCGCTCAGAAGATCCAGCTCGTGGTTCACGCCGCCCAGCGCCTTGAGCGCGTTGAGGAGCATCCCCGCCGTCGCGCCGACGAGGTTGCCGGTCTTCCCCGTGACGATCGTCCCGTCCGGCAGCTGGATCGCCGCCGCAGGAGCGCCGGTCTTTTCATCCACCTCGAGCGCCGCCGCGACGACGGGCCTTTCGTCCATCGTGATCCCGGCCTTGCTCATGAGCAGCTCGATCTTCGTCAGCGCGCTGCTCGAGCCCATGCCGCGCCGCAGGGCGCAGGCCGTGTTGTAGTACCGGCGGATGATCTCCTGACGCGAGGCCTCGCGGCAGGCTTCGTCGTCGATGATGCAGTACCCCGCCATGTTCACGCCCATGTCCGTGGGGGACTTGTAGGGCGAGACGCCCTGTATTCCTTCGAAGATGGCGTTCAGCACGGGGAAGACCTCGACGTCGCGGTTGTAGTTGACCGTCATCCTGCCGTAGGCCTCAAGGTGGAACGGGTCGATCATGTTGACGTCGTCCAGATCCGCCGTGGCGGCTTCGTAGGCAAGGTTGACGGGGTGGTTGAGCGGCAGGTTCCAGATGGGGAAGGTCTCGAATTTGGCGTATCCGGCCTTGACGCCCCGCTTGTTCTCGTGGTAGAGCTGACTCAGGCAGGTGGCCATCTTTCCGGAACCCGGGCCGGGCGCCGTCACGACGATCAGCTCCCGCTCGGTTTCGATGTATTCGTTGCGCCCAAAGCCCTCGTCGCTGACGATCTTTCGGACATTGGCCGGATAGTCCTGAATCAGGTACAGGCGGGACACCCGGATCCCCAGGGACTCGAGCCGGCTCTTGAAATGATCGGCCGCCTCCTGCCCCGTGTAGTGGGTGATAGCCACGCTCCCGACGTACAGCCCGACGCCGCGGAAGGCGTCGATCAGGCGCAGCACGTCCGCGTCGTAGGTGATGCCCAGATCGCCCCGGAGCTTGTTGGATCCGATGTCGTTGGCGTTGATGACGACGACGATCTCCGCCTGATCCTTGAGCTTCAGCAGCATCTGCAGCTTGCTGTCCGGCTTGAAGCCCGGCAGCACCCGCGAGGCGTGATTGTCATCGAAGAGCTTTCCTCCAAATTCGAGGTACAGCTTTCCGCCAAACTCGTCGATGCGCTGTCTGATGTGCTCTGACTGCATGGAGAGGTATTTGTCGTTGTCAAAACCCTGCCTGATCATGAATACACCTCCGAATGAAAATGTGTTGTGGTAGGGGATGGACGTCGCGTCGTATGTGAGAGGGGCACGCCCCTTCAGGCCTTCAGCCGTTCGCGCCGTCGCGCGGCCCGCTGCCTCGCCGCCCTGATCCGGGCTTTTTCGCGGGCGCGCTTTCTCGCCAGGGCGCGCTTTCTCGCCCTGCGGACGCGCAGGATCAGCCTGAGACCCAGGATGAGCACGATCAGCGCGAGGATGGCGTAAAACACGGCCGTCACCCAGTCCGGCAGCAGCGCGAACGGATTGAGCACGCTGACGGGCGCGGCTTCGATGGCGCGGTCGCTGACGAGGATCGCCGTGACCACGTCCTCCGAATCCGGCGGCGTGAAGGTCAGGTTTCCCATGACCGTCCCCACCTCGAGCGGGGCCGTGAAGCTGCGCGTATATTCGACCGTGATGTTGTCCTGAAAGACCTTGAGCAGGTCTGGCAGGTCGTCGACGTAGACCGTCCTCTCGTAGGAGGCGTTGCGGTTGAGCAGGGCGTTGAGCTTGACCACGCCGCCGGAGGGGTCGTCTTTGCGGGCGCCTGAGACCGGCTTGGTCAGGCTCATCATGTTGTACAGGTCGTCAAACGTATACGTCCGGTACTGGGAAAACCCGTAATCCAGAAGGCGGGTCGCGTCCTGCCACTTGGCCTCCTGGAAGGTGGTGGTGCTCTTCAGCGTGACGGCGATGAGGCTGATGCCGTTGCGGCTGGCCGAGCTGACGAGGCACTGCCCCGCCGCGCTGGTGGTGCCGGTCTTTACGCCCGTGCCGCCGGGATAGCGGAACTTGCTGCCCCATACGACCATGAGGTTGCTGTTTTCGATGACCTTTTCCTTGCGCACGTTGTTGGCGCCCAGCGTGTACTGGCCGGAGCCGACGATGTTGCGCACGGTGCTGTTTTCCATCGCGGCGCGGGTGATGGTCGCCAGATCCCGGGCCGTCGTGTAATGGTCGTCGGCGGTATAGCCGTGCACGTTGGAGAAGTGCGTCCCCGTGCAGCCCAGCTGGGCGGCCTTCTCATTCATCAGGCGGACGAAGTTCTCGATCGATCCCGCGACGAGCACGGCCACGGCGTTGGCGGCGTCGTTGCCGGATTTGAGCATCATGCCGTACAGCAGATCCTTCATGGTCATTTCCTCGCCGGGCGTGACGGGCACCTTCGAGGAATCGGCGGGGATGTCGGCCGCGGCGTCCGGCACGCGGATGCTCTCGTTGACGTTGATCATTTCCACCGCCACGAGCAGGGTCATGATCTTCGTCGTGCTGGCCGGATTCATGCGCACGTCGGCGTTTTTCTCCATGAGGACGCGGCCGTCGTCCTGATTGATCAGGATGAAGGCCTGAGCGTACAGCTGATCCGGGGTGAGTTCCTCCGGATGCTGTTCGTCGTATGCCGGCACGGAGACGTCAAAGGGCGGCAGCGTGGGCGCGGGCGTCGCGGTCGGCGCGGCCTGGGCCGCCCAGCCGCTCAGCGTCAGCAATAAGCCAAGCGCCAGGGCCGTCAGTTGTCTGCGGAGTTTATTCATAGGCGCTGTTATCCTTTCAGGCGGCACGCCGCACTGTCTTAGAATTCATGACACAAAACAAAAACAAATTAAATGATACCATGTTTTACAGAGATTGTACAGGCGGATTCAGTAAAACATTTAGGATCATGAGCCGACGGGAAACACCTTGTATTTGTGGGCGGCTTCTGTTATGATTGTCCCGGGGCGGAATGCCCCGACGAGCCAGACGCTCAATCTGTATAAAAGAAAGGATGATTCACGCATGAGAAAATTGATCGCCGTCATGATTTCCCTGTGCCTGCTCTGCGGCGCCGCCGCTGCAGCCGGGCAAACGCCGTTTACGGTCCGCAATGGCGTCGCCTTTGGCATGGTGATGGACGATGTCATTGCGACAGAATCCGTCCCCTACCAGGAGATTGAAAACGAGACCACCCGCGGCCCCGTGACCTTTGTCGAATTGGAGTACGAAGATATCACTGAAAACGGCCTTCAGGCTGATCTTAAGTACATGTTCGTCGACGACGCCCTGGCGGCGGTCGTCTTCAGCTACGATGAGGAAGACGCCGGCGTGAGCTATGACGTCGTGAGGGAGAGCCTGGTCGGGCAATACGGCGAGTCGTCTGCGCTGGATCTCGCCTTGTTGGGCAACGGCGTCTACGCGCTGGACGATCATGGCCGCCTGGAGGGGCAGACGGAAGCCTGGACGATCGGCGACGTGATGATCGTCCTCGAACGCGACGAAGACGATTTCGACGTGGCTTTTGTCGACCTCGCCGCGCAGTACGTCAAATAAGCGAGAGACCTGCCTCAGCATAACGCAGTGCCGGGATCGTGCTCAAAGCATCGTCCCGGCGTATTTTTGTTCGTCATGCGGCGGCTGAGAGCTGCCCGGCTTCTGTTTTGTAATGAGCGGCAGACCCGACATTGCGGTATGCTTTCAGCGCGTCACGCCTGATCCACGAAAACCCGCTTGATCGCCTCGAGATACCCGTAGCCGTAAAGGTCGTCCGGCTCGAGATAGCTCGTCTCGGTCCACTCGTTCCAGGCGTTGACGGTGATCAGCGGCGGCTGCTCCGGATGGCGGTCCGCGTAGGCCTTCGCCTGGCGCAGGGCCGCTTCGATGTTTTCCGGCGTGCAGTTGGTCATGATGCCGCGCGCCAGGCTGGTGAAGCGGGGATTGTTGTCCCAGCCCACGCTGACATGCGGGAAGTAGGGCATCTTCAGCGCCTTCTCGAGCCGTTCGTACTCTTTCACTACGTCGGGCATGACCTGTTCGTACGGGCGGTCTATGTTGACAAAATGGCAGTACTGGTAGTGCGAACAGCTGTCAAAGCCGATTGAGTCGAACGCGAGAGGCGAAATGTCGCGCCCCGCGTCCACGCCGCTGAGATTGAGAGCCTGTTCGTTCCACATGGTGAACTGCAGGTGCAGCCCCTTGAGCCCGGCCTTCAGGCAGGCCTCGCGCATCCAGTTGATCGCCTCGACGGTCTGATCCACGCCGCCCAGGCCCCGGACCAGGTTGGGCACGTCGTAGATCATAAAGACGGGATTGCCGTCTATGGTGTAGTAGTTCGGCAGAGTGAAGTATTTCTCGATCACGCGGGTCATCGCGCGCTCGAATTCGGCCCGGTCGACATAGCCCTTCCACACGTCGACGTCGAAGGCCGCGTTCCATGAATTGCGCTTGTCCCAGGTCATTCCGGCGTTGTGGTTGGCCCACATCAGATAGAACTTCATCCGTCCGTTGTTCTTGGCTTTGAGGAAACCGTCGTTCAGGCAGTTCTCGAGGAACGGCCGGCGGTCGAACCAGTACCAGTCGTAGATGAAGACGTTGACCCCGTGATCCGCCGCCGCCTCGATCTCCATCTCCATGACGTACGGATCCGCCTCGTTGACATAGCCCCAGACGGGCTTGCGGGGCCATGTGTGACCTTCGAACTTCTTCGTGGCGGAGCGCACGGACTGCCATTCTCCCATGCCCTCGGGCCAGAAGATGCGCGTGCGCGGCTCGTCGCCGGTGTACGCCGGCCAGATGTAGGCCGCGATGTCGTATGTCTTCACTGGATAAACCCTCCCTTAAACGTATGAATTATCCTTTGATGTTCGTCATGACAGAGTGTACGAAATAAATGCGGATACCGCATTTTTTCACACGGAATCACCGCGGACATGTCCCGAATGCCGGGAACAGTTTATTCCTCCGGCGCCACCCACCTGTAGTGACCCAGGATCGGACGGCTTTCAAGGGCGTCCTCCTCGAACGCGCCGTGGCTGGTATGGTGGATGATCCAGGACAGGCCCTGACCGTTCCGACGGCATGAGCAGACGGCCACGTGCCCCTCGTAGATGACGAGATCCCCCGCCTGCCACAGGGAAGGATCCGCCGTCTGAACGGGCAGCGTTTCACAGTTCGCGGCGAAGTAGGCCTGCAAATTGACCACGCGCCGGAAGTCGATGTTCGGATCCGGCACGCCGCCGGTCAGGGCATACCGTCCGGGATGCGCCTGAACGTCCGCGTCGAGCAGAGCCTTGAAATCGTACCCGGCCGCGCGGAGCGCCCGCCAGACGACGTCGGCGCAGACGCCGCGGCCTTCTTCCGGGTAGCCGCCCGCGCAGTACGCGCTGTCGTAGACGGGCTGGGTGCGCACGTAGGCCCGCGCGCCCAGGCATATGTCGGCCCAGTCGCTCAGAAGGTCATTGTCGCCGTCTGTCGGGCAGACGGGCGTCTCCACGCCGAAGCGCAGGCGCGCGTACGCCGAAAACGCGCCGAAGCGCAGGCGCTCTCTGAAGGCGAAGAGCGCGCCGCAGGCGCACAGCAGGATGATCAGACAGAGAGCCGGAATGCGCCGACCTCTTTTTTTCCTTCGATTGGCAGATTTCATATTGTAAGTATGCTTCAGACTGACAAACTGCCCCGGCGTATCATCGTGTCCGCCATTTCCGCCATCTTTTCAGCCGGTTCCTGGCATTTTCCGTTCAACCATGCCCGGAAAACGCCGGCACAGCCAAAGACGACAAAACTGTAATGATACTCGAAGCTGGCGTCCTTTTTTTCCGCCTCGTTGGGCCACATCTGCAGGCACTTTTCCCGCACCACTTCGTTGAGGCGGTGAAGGAAATTCATATCCCCGTGCGGACTGAGCAGTACCCGGCACATCTCCTGATTCTCTTCGATGAAGCGGAACAGGTCCACCAGGATCGGCTTGGCCTGGCGGCTCACGTCATCGTGCTCGTGCATGGACACGATCGTGTCCAGCGCCTCAAAAAGGCCGTCCTCGATCTTCTCCAGCATATCGAATATATCCTTATAATACAGGTAAAACGTTCCCCGGTTCATGTCGGCCAGGTCGGTCAATTCCTTGACTGTGATTTCGTTGATCTGCTTTTCCTGCAGAAGCTGGGTCAATGCCTGGGTCAGCAGTTTTTTCGTCCGCCGCACGCGGCGGTCTTCTCTTTTCTGTACGGTTTCAATTGACTGAGTCATGGTGTCCAGGAACCTTCTTTCTCGACAGTTTTCAAATTTTTGTCGTTTAACCCTGAATTAAGCGCTCGGATGTTTATTAGCAAACGTTTGATTGTCAAATTGATTATTGAAATCAATCACAGAAGTGATTATAATTCACTTCGTTGAGAAAGTCAACACGATGTTTTAAAACATTATAAATGTTGGGAGGTAGAAGACGTGAAAGGCTTCACCAAATGGCTGGTCAGGCATAGAGTCGTGGTCATCATCCTGTGCGTCGCGCTGATGGTGCCCTCGGTATTCGGCATGGCGGCCACCAAGACAAAATATGATCTTCTGTATTACCTGCCCCAGGATCTTGAAACGGTACAGGGACAGGAGATACTGCTTCAGGATTTCGGCAAAGGCGCGTTCTCCCTTCTGGTGACAGAGGGCATGAGCGTTCAGGAGCAGGCCGAGATGGAAGACGCCCTGAAGCAGATCCCTCATGTGGACAGTGTGATCGGCTTTGCTTCCCTCACCAGGGGAGCGCTTCCGCTGGAAATCATTCCGGAAGACATTCGCGAGATGTTCCAGCGCGGCGACTGCATGCTGTCGGCCGTTTTCTTTGACGAAGGCTCTTCTTCCGAGGAAACCATGCAGGCCATCGCGCAGGTGCGGCAGACTGCCGGTGAAAAGTGCTTCGTCAGCGGGCTTTCCGCCGTGGTCACCGACACAAAGCAGCTGGTCGAGGAACAGGAATCGATCTATGTGGGCATCGCGGTCGCCCTGTGCGCCATCGTGCTGATGATCACCATGGACAGCTTCCTGCTGCCGCTGATCTTTCTTGGGTGCATCGGCGTATCCATTCTGTGGAACATGGGTAGCAACTACTTCCTGGGCGATATCAGCTATATCACCAAAGCTGTGGCCGCCGTGCTGCAGCTGGGCGTGACGCTGGACTATTCCATCTTCCTGTGGCACAGCTACAAGGAGCACAAGGCGTCGATCGCGGATAAGGACGAGGCCATGGCCGAGGCCATACACCAGACCTTTACCTCGATCATAGGTTCCAGCCTGACGACCGTGGCGGGCTTCGTGTCCATATGCTTCATGAGCTTCACCCTGGGTAAAGATCTGGGCATCGTCATGAGCAAGGGCGTCGTCATGGGTGTGCTGGGCACTGTGATCCTGCTGCCCTGCGTGATACGCCTGCTGGACGGCGCCATCGAAAAGACATCCCATAAGCCGCTTCTGCCCGACGTGGGCGGTATCAGCCGGTTCGTGACAAAGCACTATAAGGCGCTGTGTGTCGTTCTCGTCATCATGATTTTCCCGGCGTTTTACGGCTATCATAACGCCGGCGTGTACTACGACATGAGCAAGGTCATGCCCCAGGATCTGCAGTCCGTCATCGCAAACAGGAAACTGGAGAGCACCTTTGATATGGCGACGACTCACCTGCTGCTGGTGGACAGCGACGTTTCCCAGAAGGACGTTCGGGACATGACGGAGGAAATGAAGCGGGTGGACGGCGTCAGGAGCGTCATCGGCATTGACAGCTTGCTGGGCGCCGGCATCCCGGAGACGATCCTGCCGCCGAAGGCGCTGAGCCTGGTCAAGGGAGACCGGTATCAGCTGATGCTGATCAACTCGGCCTATGTGATCTCCTCAGACGAGGTGAACGCTCAGATCGACAGCCTGAACGAGATTCTGAAAAGGTATGATCAGGGCGGCATGCTGATCGGCGAGGCGCCCTGCACCAAGGATCTGATCGCCTGCACCGATCACGACTTTGCCGTGGTCAGCCTGATCTCCATCATCGCCATCTTTGTGATCATCATGCTCGTGGAAAAATCCGTCTCTCTGCCGGTGCTGCTGGTGGCGGTCATCGAGCTGGCCATCGCCGCGAACCTGTGCATACCCTACTATACCGGCGTGGAGCTGCCGTTTGTGGGACCGATCCTGATTTCCACCATCCAGCTCGGCGCTACCGTGGACTACGCCATTCTGATGACCACGCGCTACAAGCAGAACAGGCTTTCCGGTATGGATAAGCGCGAGGCGGTGGAGAAGGCCGTGGCCTCTTCCGCGCAGAGCATCCTGGTCAGCGGCTTTGGCTTCTTTGCCGCCACCTACGGCGTGGGCCTGTACGCCAATGTGGACATCATCTCGTCTATGTGCCGTCTGATTGCCCGAGGCGCGCTGCTGAGCGTGGCCGTGGTGCTTCTGCTGCTGCCCGCGACGCTGCTGCTGCTGGATAAGGTCATTGTGCGCACGACATTCGATATGAAATCCGTCCGATAAGGAAAGAGAGGGAAAATCCATGAAGAAAATCATCGCATTGACGCTGAGCCTGATCATGGCGCTGGGTTGTATTCCGGCTATGGCGGAGAATATCAAACATGAACGGGTTTATGTCGTAGCCGCGGCAGACGGTACGGTCGAAAGCGTCACAGACAGCGTTCGCCTGGAAAACGTCGACGAGCTGGATGAAATCGGAGACCGGACCATCCTGACCGATATCCGAAACGTGGGCGGCGACGAGGCCTTCACGCTGGATGGAGAAACCCTGACCTGGAAGGCTGACGGCGGGGACATCACGTACCAGGGAACGTCGGACAAGGCTCCGGCTGTGCTGCCTGTGGTGTCGCTGACGCTGGACGGCCAGGAGATTTCTTGCGCGGACCTGAAAGACAGGACTGGCGAGGCCGTACTGACGGTGTCCTATCAGCAGCAGGAGACGCTGCCCGTCCTGGTGGTGACGGCGCTGCCCCTGCCCGAAGAGGGCGTGACCGATCTGAAACTGGAAAACGCCGCCGTGCTGTCCGAAATGGGACGGCAGGTGCTGGTGGGCTGGGCCGTGCCCGGCGTGGATGAACAGCTGAACCTGCCTGTGGCATTCACCGCTTCCTTCCATGCGGATCACGCGGATCTGAGCTGGATGATGACCTTCTGCACGTCCGACCCCGTGGACGCCGTCTGCCGGGAGCTGGATGAGCGCGTCGATCTGGACCCCCATGCGGAATTGGACGAGGCTAAGCTCCTGCTGACGGCGATGCAGAACGGCGAAACCCTGCCTGAGACTACCGGGAAGACCAGCGGCATCGCGCCGAAGGTCAACGAGCTGAACGACGGACTGACGCAGCTGAACGACGGCGCCGCCACATTGGCGGACGGCGCGTCCCAGCTTTCTGCAGGCGCGACGGAGCTCAAGGACGGCGCGGCCTCGCTGGCTGACGGCGCGGCCACGCTGGCTGACGGCGCGGTGGACGCCGAGAGTGGCGCCGCCGCCCTGGATGAGGGCCTGACAACGCTGGTCGCCAACAACGAAGCGCTGAACACCGGCGCGGCTGCCATTTTCGCCACGATCCTGGAGTCGGCCAATCAGCAGCTGGCGGCTGCCGGGCTTGACGCCGCGGGGATCACGCTGCCCGAACTGACGGCTGAAAACTATGCCGCCGCGCTTGACGGCGTGCTCGATCAGCTGAACCCCGAGAACCTGAAGGCGGTGGCAGCGGTACAGGTGGAAGAGGCCGTTCGTCCTCAGGTGGAGGCGAACGCCGATCAGGTGCGGGCCGCTGTGGAGGAGGCCGCGCGCCAGCAGGTGCTGGAGGCTGTGTTGCAGGCGGCCGAACAGGATCTGACGGCTGAGCAGTACGCCCAGGCGCTTCAAGCCGGCCAGGTGCCGGAGGAACATGCTGAACTGATCGACGCTTCCGTGGAAAAGCAGATGCAGTCCGACGAAGTGAAGCGGCAGATCGATCAAAACACGCAGGCGCAGATCGATCAGCTGGTCAGGCAGAATGTGGAGGAATATCTGGCTTCCGATGAGACAGTCGCCGCTCAGCTGGCCACGGCGCAGGCCGCGTATGACAGCCTGTCTGCGTTGAAGGCGCAGCTGGATCAGGTGAATACCTTCGTCACGGGTTTGAAGGACTATACGGACGGCGCCGCCGAGGCGTCCAGCGGAGCCGCACAGCTGCACACCGGGCTGACTCAGCTGAACACCGGGGCCGGCAGCCTTTCGGAAGGCGCTTCAGCGCTGTCCACAGGCGCGATCGATCTGGCTGACGGCGCGTCCTCCGTGTCGGCCGGAGCCACCGCTCTGAAGGACGGCGTGCAGACGATGAAGCAGACAATCATGGACGCGGAGAAAGAGGCGGCGGAAAAGCTGCTGCCCTATGTGGAGAACGAACTGGCCGACGCCCTGCGGATCTATGAACAGACCCGCGACGGCGTCAGAAACGGCGGATACGATCTTCGCCCTGAGGGCATGAAGGGCGTTACCGTTTACGTCATTCGCACGGATCTTCAGTAAACGGGATCCGGACGGGCCGCGCCGCTGCGGCGTCGAACCGATACTTCGCACAATATCGCATAAAAACATGAGACCGCGTTAAGCGATCTCATGTTTTTATGCCTTGTCACGCTTTGGTGAAAGCGTCCTTTCCCAGGCCGCAGACGGGGCAGACCCAGTCTTCGGGGATGTCCTCAAACGCGGTGCCGGGCGCGATGCCGCCCTCGGGATCGCCGACTTCGGGGTCATAGACATAACCGCAGGCGCATTCGTACTTATCCATGTGAAAACCTCCTTTGATTTATAGGATGATCTCATTATAACGTATAAAACGGGAGCTGGCAAGGATAAAAGGTGTTTTCACAGGGCGCTTCTATGAGCCTTCCTGCGTTACTCAGCGGGGCCTTTGCCGTAAACCTCTTCGAAGCGTCCGTAGTGGGAGACAGGTTCTCCCGCTTCGTAAAGGTGCGAGGTGTCTCCCATCTGTATGCAGCGGAACCAGACCTCGCCGGGCAGGCGCTCCTCGGTCTGCAGCGTGGTCACGGAAGACGGCGCGCAGATGAATCCGTGGAGCAGAAGGTGCGGCGGTATCCGAAGAAGATGCGACAGCATGATCGTCGTGATGCCGAAGTGGCAGAACAGCGCGATCGTCCTGTCGTCGTTGCGCTCGGTTTTGTAGATGCAGCCCTCCCTTTTGTATCCATAGCGCGCGAGCAGGCCGTCGAGCCCCGTGACGGTTTCGTCGTAGATCACGCCGGAATTGCCCGTGGCGATCACGCCGTTTTCGCGCCACGCTTGCATATCGTAAAACTCAGGACACCGCGTCCAGTACTGGGGCATGAAATCCCAGGCGTGGCTGCGCTGGCCCGTCTTGGGATTGATGACGTATCCGCGGAACTCCTGCAGCCAGTCGAGCGTCTCGGCCTCCTTGCCGAAGAGCTTCAGCGTCGCCCGGGCGGTGTCCTTTGCCCGACCCAGGGGAGAGACGTAAAAGTCGTCTATGGGCAGCTTTATAAGGCGCTTCGCGAGAATGTCCGCCTCGCGCCAGCCCTTTTCCGTCAGGGAGTCGATGGAATAGTCCGGCTCGCCGTGCCGGATCAGCAGTATCTTCATGCCGTTGCCCTCCCGGATGTGATTTTGGAAGGATTATATCACAGAGAGGTTGACTGTGTCAGGTCAACACCGTAAAATCGCCCCGCTTGCAGACGCTTTTGCTTGCGTTTGCGGCATTGACGCATACCGCGGATACATGATAAAATATTTATGTTCCAATTCTGTTCACTCAGATTATATTGTCTATATTGGAGGGGTGACTATGTTTAATACGCAGCCTCTGGACACGGTCGTATCCTTTGACGCTTATGCCGGCGAGCCCGACCGCGACGGCGAACAGGGCTTTGAGATCCTGGAAGACGGGCGCGTCGCGTTCCACATCAAGGCGCCCAACGCCCGCAGCGTGGAGATCGACCAGTTCGGCTCGGTGTTCCCGCTTACCCGTGCGGACGGCGGTATGTGGGAAGGTCAGGTCGATCTCGGACGGGGATTCAAGTATTTCTTCCTGAAGATCGACGGGGCGGACGTGCTCAGCCCGTACCTGCCCATCGGTTACGGCTGCTGCCGGCCGATGAACTTTGTGGACGTACCCGTCCCCGGCGAGGACTGGGACCGCCTGGCCGATGTTCCTCACGGTGCGGTCGCGCGGCGGTGGTATCCTTCCGAGGTGACGGGCAAAATGGAATCCTGCCTCGTGTATACGCCCGCCGGCTTCGATCAGGCGAAGAAGTACCCGGTTTTGTACCTGCAGCACGGATACGGCGAAAATGAGACCGGCTGGGTCTATCAGGGGCATGTCGCGCGGATCGCCGACCTTTTGCTCAGCGAAGGCCGCATGCGCGAGATGATCATCGTGATAGGCAACGGCATGGCGCAGATGCCCGGCGCCGACCGTTTGAAGCGCGCCTTCCCGGAGCTGATCGTCAGGGATCTGATCCCGTATATTGAAGCGAATTACCCCGTGCTGACCGACAAGTGGCACCGCGCGATGGCGGGCCTCAGCATGGGCAGTTACCAGACCAGCGTCGTCACGATGACGCATCCCGACATGTTCGCCTACGCGGGCGTGTTCAGCGGATTTGTGACATCGCCCCGCGCCGGTGGCGAAGAGCCGCACCTGGCCATTCTGAACGATCCGTCGGCCTTCAACGCGAGCTTCCGCGTCTTCTACCGCGCGATGGGCACCGAGGACAATTTCTTTGACCGTTTCGTCTCCGAGGACGCCCTGTTCGAGGGCAAGCCGCTGAAAGCCCTGAGAAGGACGTTCCCAGGCGGGCACGACTGGAGCGTATGGCGGCGCTGCATTCACGACTTTTTGCCGATGCTGTTCAAGGACTGACGCGGCATATACGGGACCGACCTTTCGGCGCCCTGCCCCGGTGGGCGGGGCGCTTTTGTGTTCGGGTTCGCGCGGCAGTTGCGCGATTCACTCGGATATGGTATAATGTCCAATGAGAACAAATGGGCCGGGGCGGATCGATGTTCGCCGCCGACGGTTCCGGGAGGTTTTGAATGAAAAAACTGATCTCGCTGGCGCTGCTGCTGACGTTGGTCACGACGGGCGGCGCGCTTGCGGATGTCGAACTTCGGGAGACCTATGACGAGGACGGCATCCTGACGATGGACGCTTATTACGACGGGGATACCATGGTCGTGGGCGAGAACGGCTACGCCCAGCGCATCCTCGAATACGATCCGGCGAGGCGCGTGTCCGTGGTATGGTACCGCGATCCGCAGGGCGAGCCGATGATCCGCGCGAGCATCGGCGCGTACGGCGTCGCCTTCGACTACGACGAGGCCGGCCGCGTGTCGCGCAACACGCTGCTCGACGCGGAGGGCCGCATGATGGCCGGCGCGAACGGCTGGGCTGTGGCCGCATACACCTGGGCCGACGGCAAGCACCGGACCAGCGAGCGCTATTTCGACGCCTACGGCAATCCCTTCGTCATCAAGAGCGGGTATTCCGGCGTCGATCGGGTCTTTGACGAGGCCATGCGCGCCACAAAGCTCACGTATTACGACGCGGCTGGACAGGTCGGCCCCAACAGCAGCGGCGTGATCGTGGAAAAGCGCGCCTACGACGCCGATGGCCGGATCGTCCTCGTGACTTACGAGGACGCCGAAGCTCAGCCCATGGCGCCCGAGGGCGTCGGCGCTTATGCTGAGGCCAGCGCGTACGACGATCAGGGCAACGAGATCCGGCATGAGTACCTCGACGCGCAGGGCGCGCCGATGGACAGCGCCAAGGGCTGGGCCACGGCGGAATATGCCTGGGCCGACGATACGCACAAGTCCAGCGAGCGCTACTATACGGCCGACGGCCGTCCCTTTGTGCTGAAAAAGGGCGGCTATTCCGGCGTTGACCGCGTGTACAACGCGTCGATGCAGGCCGTCAGAGAGGTTTTTTACGACGCGTCGGGAGAGATCGGACCCAATGAGAGCGGCGTCGTCATCCGCGAGAGCGCGTATGACGGACAGGATCGCGTCAGCCAGGTCATGTATTTCGACGCCGGGGGAGAGCCGATGGTCCTTGAGTCCGTGGGCGCGTACGGCGAAGCCTTCGAGTACGACGAAGAGGGCAACGTCACGCGCTACACCACGCTGGACGCCGAGGGTCAGCCGACGCCCGGCCCGAGCGGCTGGACCACGGCCGAGTACACGTGGGCGGACAAAAAGAACAAGCTGACCGAGCGCTACTACGACGCTCAGGGCGAGCCCTTCGTTCTGGAAAAGGGCGGGTATTCCGGCGTCGACCGCGCCTTTGACGCCGACATGCGCGTCGTGCGCTATACATACTACGACGCGACGGGCGAAATCGGCCCGAACAGGGACGGCGTGATCGTCCAGACCCGAGAGTACGACGCTGAAGGCCGGCTGGCCCGGGCCATGTACTTCGACGCGGATGGCGCGCCCTGTGAAAAGCCGGGCATCGAAGCCTTCGGCGAGGCTTTCACCTACGACGAGGGCGGCCGCGTCGCCACGGAGACGCGCCTTGACGCGGACGGGAACCCCATGACCGGCGCGAACGGCTGGGCCAGCGCCGCGTACGTCTGGATCGACAATAAAAACAAATCCTCCGAGCGCTATTACGGCCCGGACGGACAGCCCTGTCTGCTCACGAAACAGGGCTATTCCGGCCTCGACAGAGAATTTGACGAGGCCATGCGTGTGATACGCCTGACGTATTACGACGCGGAAGGCCAGGTCGGGCCCAACGCGGAGGGCGTCGTCGTTCAGACGCGCACCTACGATGAAAACGGCCGCCTGGCGCTGACGACGTATCTCGACGCGGCGCTCAAGCCCATGCTCTTCGAGGGCATCGGCGCGTACGGCGAGTCCTTCTTCTACGACGAGGAGGGCCGCGTCGCGCGCGATACGCGTCTGAGCGCGAACGGGGAGGCCATGACCGGCGCGAACGGCTGGGCCGTCGCCGCCTATACCTGGGCGGACAACAGGAACAGATCCTCCGAGCGCTACTACGATGAAAAGGGCAAGCCAGCCGTCCTGACCAAGGAAGGCTACGCGGGTATCGACAGGACCTTTGACGAGGCCATGCGCATCAGCCGGCTGACCTATTACGATGCCTCGGGTCAGATCGGGCCCAACGCAGACGGCGTGATCATTCAGACGCGCGAATACGACGAGGACGGCCGCCTGGCGCTCATATGGTATTACGGGGCGGACGGTCAGCCCATGCTCTACGAAAACATCGGCGCATTCGGCGAGACGAGGGCGTACGACGCGGACGGCAACGTGACGCGCAACGCCTTCCTGAACGCGGACGGCCAGCCGATGAACGCGAAAAACGGCTGGGCGACGGCGGAGTACGCGTGGGCCGACAAGAAGAACAAGACCTCCGAACGCTACTTTGACGCGGACGGTCAGCCCTATGTCCTGGCCAAGGGCGGGTATTCGGGCATAGACCGCGAGTTCGACGCCGACATGCGCGTCACGCGCGTCACGTATTACGACGCTTCGGGGCGGATCGGTCCGAACGCGGACGGCGTCGTCATCCAGACGCGCGCCTATGACGATAACGGATATCTGTCTCTGGTCTGGTATTACGGGGCGGACGGCCAGCTCATGTACTATGACGGGATCGGCGCGTACGGCGAAGCTTACGAGCGCGACGCCGACGGCAACGTCACGACGGATACGCTTCTGGACAGCGACGGGCGCATGATGGCCGGCAACAACGGCTGGGCGCAGGCGCAGTACGCCTACGCGGACGCCAAGCACAGGACGAGCGAGCGCTATTATGACGCGGCCGGACATCCCTTCGTGCTGGAAAAGGGCGGGTACTCCGGCATTGACCGCACCTTTGACGAAAACCTGAACCTGCTGACCGAGACGTATTACGACGCGGCCGGCCGCGTGGGACCCAACGCCTCCGGCGTCATCGCCACGTCGCGCGAGCTCGACGAAAACGGCCGCCCGGCCCGCGTATGGTATCTCGACGCTCAGGGGAACCGCATGCTTTACGAGGGCATCGGCGCTTATGGCGAAGCTTTTACGTATGACGAAGAGGGCCGCGTGATCAGCGATTCCATGCTCGACGCCGACGGCGGGCTCATGGCCGGGAAAAACGGCTGGGCGCGCGCGGAATACGTCTGGGCGGACGCGAAAAACAGATCCTCGGAGCGGTATTACAACGCCGACGGGACGCCGCACCTGCTTGCCAGGGGAAAGTACAGCGGCGTTGACCGCGCCTTCGACGGGAACATGGCGATGACGCTCGTCACCTATTACGGCGAGGACGGGCGCGTCGGTCCGAACGGCGACGGCGTCATTCAGATCGCCTACGAGCGCGACGAAGAGGGCCGCGTCAGGCGCCAGTTCTATCTCGACGCCGAAGGGGAGCGGATGCTCTACGACCGCATCGGCGCCTATGGCAAAGAGTTTTCCTACGGCTCTGACGGCAACATCTTCCGCGAGGCCTTTATCGACGCCGACGGCGCTCTCATGACCGCGAACGACGGGTGGGCCGTCGGGGAGTACACCTGGCTGGACAGCAAGCACAAGCTCACCGAGAGATACACCGACCCCTCTGGCGCGCCGGCCGTCATCAAAGCCGGATATTCCGGCATCGACCGCATCTATGACGAGAATTTCAACGTGCTGCAGGTCACGCACTACGACGCGGCCGGCCGCGTCGGCGCCAATCAGAACGGCGTGGTCACTCAGCGCAACGAGTATGACGGCCAGGGCCGCGTGACCCTCAGCCAGTACTACGACGCTCAGGGCGAGCCGATGATCCTCCCGTCCATCGGCGCGTATGCTCGTTCGGTCCTCTACGACGAGAACGGCCTTGTCAGCCGCGAAACGCTCATGGACGCGAGCGGATACCTGATGAACGGCGCGGCCGGATGGGCCTACGCCGATTACACGTGGGCGGACGGCAAGCACAAGCTGACCGAGCGCTATTACGACGCCTTTACCCGTCCGGCGGCGCAGAACGGCAAGTACGCGGGTATCGACAGGGTGTACGACGAGCGCTTCAACGTGCTCAGCGCCGTGTATTACGACGTCAGCGGCGGCGTCGGCCCGAACAGCGACGGCGACGTCATCGTGCAGTCGGCCTACAACGAGGACAACAGGGTCGTGCGGCGCGAGTATCTGGACGCGGAGAACCGGCCCATGCTGAAAGCGGCGATCGGCGCCTGCGGGCAGACCTGGGAATACGATGAAAACGGGTACGTCGCCGGTACGACCATGCTCGGCGCGGACGGCTCCCCGACGATCGGCAAAAACGGCTGGGCCACGGCGACCTATGTGCGCGACGAGGCCGGGCGCAGTGTCTCCGACAGATACTATGACGAAAACGGCCAACTGATCTTACTCAAGGACGGCTACGCCGGCGTCGACCGCGCGTACGACGAAGCCGGCAACGTGACCCGGACAGTTTACTACGGCGCGGATGGAAAGGTCGCGCCCGCGTCGGGCGGATTCGCCTCCGTCGTCAACGCCTACGAGGGCAAGACGGCCGTCTACACCGCGTATTTCGACGCGAACGGCGACCCGATGGCCGTACCCTCTGTGGGATGCGCCGCCGTGACCCGCGAGCTGGACGCGAACGGCCGCGTCGTGAGCGAACGGTATTTCGACACGGAAGGCCGGACGTGCGTCAACGCGAAGAAGGGCTTCGCCGCCGTGAACTACGAGCGGGACGAGGCCGGACGGGCCATCCGCGAGTCCTACTATGACGCGGACGGTCGTCCCATGGCCGTCAACGGCGTGCAGTCGGTGGTGCGGCGGTATGACGGGAAGGACAACGTCGTCTTTACGCAGAGCTTTGACGCCGCGGGAGCGGCCGTCATCAACCGCAGCGGCTACAGCGCTCTGTACAGAGAGTTCGACGCAAACAAGCGCGTCCTGCTTGAGCGCTACTACGGGCCGGACGGCGAGCCGGTCAACTGCTCGGACGGCTACGGCATGGTGCTCTGCGATTACAGCGAAGACGGCCGCGAGGTGACCAGGAACTACTACGACTGCGACGGCAACGCGACAGCGTTCAAGGGCTACCACCGCAGCCTGACCGTGGCCAATGAAAGGGGCAAGACCGGCTACGCCGCCTACTACGACGCCGAAGGCCGGGCTGTCCTCTGCGACGACGGTTACGCCGCCGTCTCCTACGCCTACGACGCGCAGGATCACGTCACCGAGACGGCGTATTACGGCACTGACAACCAGCCGATCATGATCCAGGCGGGATACGCCACGCTGATCCGGACTTATGAGCCCAACGGCAAGGTGAGCTCAGAGAGCTATTTCGACGTTGAGGGCCGGGCCGTGGCGCTCGGCAACGGGTACGCGAGCATCGTTTACACGTATACGCCGGGCGGACAGACAGCTTCGACCGCGTTCCTTGACGCGAACGGGCAGCCCGTCGTCTCCAAGCGGGACAAATACGCCACGGTCGTCTACGACTATGACGCGGCGGGACACAAGATCCGCGAGAGTTATTACGGCGCCGACATGTCCCTGATCAACAAAAACGGCGTGGCGACCACCACCTGGGTCTATGACGACGAGGGCGGCATAGCGGAACTGCGGTATTACAACAAAAAGGGCGAACTGTCCGTCAATTCGTCGGGCTACGCCGGCTATACCCGCGAGCCCGGAGTTGAAGAGAACACCGTCCTGCAGACCTACAGAGGCGCGGACTGGCAGCCCAAGGGTTACAGCGCGCGCATGCCCTACGCTTCGGTCCTCTACACGAATGACCCCGAGACGGGCCTCAAGCTCAGGGAGGAGTACTTTAACGCCTACGGCAAGCCCACTTACGATCAGAATGGCATCTACGCGATCATCTATGAGTACGACGATCAGGGCCGCCTCATTCGGCAGGCGACGCTGGGCGCGGAGGGCCAGCTCTACAGCGGAAGGTCGGATCACTCCGTGACGGAGTACTTCTACGACGAAGCGGGCAAGCGCCGCGCGAAGAATTACGGTTCCTCTCAGTACAACTGGGATGACGGATACACAGGCTATCACAATGAGGAGGACGACGATCATGACAATCAATAAGGCGACTCGAAAGACGGTATGCGCGGCATGTGCGGTTATTCTGACCCTGATCATGGTTGCCGGGAGCGCGCTGGCGCAGCCCATCTATTTTTCCCAGATGGTTCCCACCATCACCGCGTCCCATTCCGAGGGCGATGAGATCATCGTCCAGTCCCGCACCATTCAGCTGCTCGGCCTGAACGAGGAGGGGCAGTGCGTCATCTTTATCGGCGGGCAGTACCTGATCGTCGATCCGGCCGTCCTCACGGAAGCCGTACCCGGCGTGGATGTGGAGGCGCTCCCCAGTGTGACGGCCTTTGAACCTCTCGCCAACGGCAGCCAGGGCAACGGCGCTCTGGCGCTCCAGACGGCGCTCGTCAGCCTCGGCTATCTCGAAGGTAATCCCGACGGCATGTTCGGCGGCATGACGGAAGAGGCTCTCAAGGCCTTCCAGGCCGATCAGGGCCTAGAGCCGACCGGCGAGGCGGACGCCCTGCTGCAGATGCTGATTCTGTCCATGGCCTCGGAACAGCTCGACGTGGTGAAGTCCGATCCGGCCGACGCCTTTAAGCCCATTGCCGACCGCACGGCGGCGAACCTCGAGCCCGTCATCGAGAGCGGCCTGACCTTTGACTACGACGACATGGCCGGCGTGGGCCTGATCTACGACGGTACGGATATGGAATATGACCTCTCCGGCGAGTCCGATATCGACCAGTACGTCTTCACGCTGCGCGTCGGGCTGTACGTGCGCGAGGACGAAAGCGGCGCCGTCCTGATCGATCCGGCGCTGCTCATCGACTGCGTCTGCGCGCGCCGTCCCATGCTGGGCGACGTGGTCATCAAGGCGGGCGGCGCGAAGGGGAGCTACCCGGTGACGGAGCTGAGCAGCGCGCTTGACGGAGCCCGCTCCGTGGAGCACGCCGTCGTCATCCTGGACGACGCAGGCGCGGCCGTTCTGGCCGGCGCTGAAGAGGCGGGTGAACTCAGGATCCGTCTCAACGGAACCTATCAGTCCTTTGACCTCGACGTCCCGGCGGAAGCCCTCCACGGCATCAGCCTCGTCGGCGCTCTGAAGGCGAAAATGTAAGGGCGCGTCGCGCCGACCCTGATATGAGGGCACATATATGACAGAAGATAAACTGCTAATCGTCAATCTGGGCGGGTTTCAGGCTCAGACGCTGGCGCAGCGGCTCAGGGGCTGTTCGATCTACTGCGAGCTCGTCCCAGCCGCCGACGCCATAGCCGCGATCGGCGAACGACATCCCCGGGGCATCATCGTCATCGGGTCGCCGGACCAGGAACCTGAGACCGTCGACAGCGCCATGTGGTCGTGGGGGCTGCCGATCCTCGGCATCGGCCGCGGCGCGCTGGCCATGCTGCGCGCGCTCGGCGGCCAGGTCGAGCACGAGGCCATGCGCGATCAGATGCTTCAGGTGCATTACGCGCAGCCGTCCAGGCTTTTCGGGGACATCAGCTATTCGGACCGCTTTGTCACGCGGCTGTATCAGCTCGTCCTGCCGGAGGGGTTTCAGGTCATCGCGCACGGGCACGGCGTGCCCGTGGCCTTCGCTGACGAGAGGCGTCGGCTGTACGGCCTTCAGTTCGGCGTCGAGGCCAACGATCCCGAAGGCCTGGAGATACTGGACCGGTTCGCCGTGGACATTTGCGGCTGCACGCGCTGGTGGACGGTGGAGAACATCGTCTCCTCGATCATTGGGGACATCCGCGAAAAGGTCGGCGACGGGCAGGCCCTGATGGCGCTGTCAGGCGGGGTCGATTCGTCCGTCTGCGCCGCGCTGATGCATCGGGCCATAGGCGAACAGATGCACTGCCTCTACATCGACACCGGTCTCATGCGCAAGGGCGACAATATCATCGTGCGAGAGCGCTTCGGCGCGGCGAACGGCATCGCCATCACGTGCATCAACGCCCGCGAACGGTTTTACGACCGCCTGAAGGGCGTCACCGACCCGAAGGAGAAGTGGTCGGTCATCGGCGACGAGTTTACGCTCATCTATCAGGACGAGGCCAGGCGCTTCCCGGACGTCAGATATCTCGTCAAGGGGACGATCTACCCCGACATCCTCAACTACAGCGACGACGAACAGAATCTGAACGAGCTGAGCGGATACGAGCTCATCGAGCCGGCCCGGTACCTGTTCAAGTCGGAGGTGCGCGAGGTGGGCGAGTATCTCGGCCTCGACAAGGTCATCACGAGCCGTCAGCCCCTGCCGGGCTCCGGTCTGGCGATGCGGATCACGGGAGAAGCCTCTCTCGAGAAGCTGGCCATCGTTCGCGAGGCCGACGCCATTCTGCGCGAGGAGATCGAAAACGCCGACCTCAGCCGCCGCCTGCATCGCTGGTGCGCGCAGCTGAGCGACACCACCTCCACCGGAGAGGGAGCGTGTCACTACGTGGTCGCCCTGCGCGCCATGACGCGCAGCGGCTTCAATTCGGCGGCCTATCGCATGCCCTACGATTTGCTGGAACGCGCCGCCACGCGCATCCTCACGGAACTGCCGGTGGTGGACAGAGTCGTTTTCGATCTGACGCCGAGCCCGTTGCGGCCGGAGGACTGGGAGAGTTAGTCTAAATTGCGGAAGAGGGCCAGATTATGAAAATTGCCTTTGCCTGCGACCACGCGGGCTTTATCCTGAAACAGTCCATCATCGATCATCTGAAGGAGCGCGGCTGCGAGGTCACCGACTTCGGCTGCTACACGCCGGAGCGCGTGGACTATCCCATTCTCGGTGAAAAGGCGGCCCGCGCCGTTTCAAGGGGCGAGTGCGATCTCGGCATCCTGGTGTGCGGGACGGGCATAGGCATTTCCCTGGCCGCGAATCGCGTTCGGGGCATCCGCGCGGCGGCCTGCGCGGAGCCGTACGCCGCCGACATGGCCCGCCGCCACAACAACCTCAACGTGCTGGCCATCGGCGCGCGGGTCGTGGGCGAGGGGACGGCGATCTCTATCGTGGACGCGTTTCTGGACGCGGAATTCGAGGGCGGCAGACACGCCAAACGCCTGGCCATGCTGGACGAGATCCAGCCGTAGAGCGATCGAATAAGTTTGATACAGACACGGCTTATGTCACTCAAAATCCGTTGTGAGCGGATATATCGGCGGAAAGAAAATTCATGATATAACCCTTGACGTCATATGAGGATGATGATATCATTCAGACAGAAACTGGCTGTGACCGGGTAGAGTAATTCGCTTAGGACTCTCTTCAGGGAAGGCGGGCCGCTGACTGAAAGCCGCCGGGAGTTTTCGCGAACGAAGTGCGCCCGCGAGCCGCACTGTGCGAAGCGCCTGCGTGTTAGCCGTGCCGGAGCGCCGCCGTTATCGGGCGAATGAGCGGAAGGGCTGTTTTATCTGTGCCCTTCAAGCAGAGTGGAACCGCGCGCCGCGTCTCTGAATCGTCAGAGGCGCGCTTTTATATGAGACCCAACGGAGGGGCGAGAACGTGTTCAGGCATTGGAAGACAGACATTCAGGCCGTGTTGGACCGGGATCCGGCGGCGCGCTCGGCGCTCGAGGTCATCCTGTGCTATCCGTCGTTCAGGGCGGTGCGGCGGCACAGGCTGGCGCACTGGCTGTGGACGCACGACATGAAGCTCCTGGCCAGGATCGTCTCGCAGCGCACCCGCCGCAAGACCGGCATCGAGATCCATCCAGGCGCTGAGATCGGCGAGGGCCTGTTCATCGACCACGGGATGGGCGTCATCATCGGCGAAACGGCCCAGATCGGCAACAACGTCACGCTCTATCAGGGCGTGACGCTGGGCGGCACGGGCAAGGACACGGGCAAGCGCCATCCCACCATATGCGACAACGTGGTCATCGGTTCGGGCGCCAAGGTGCTGGGGCCGTTCACGGTGGGCGAGGGCTCGAAGATCGGCGCCGGTTCGATCGTCCTCAAGGAGGTCCCGCCCAACTGCACCGTGGTGGGCAACCCCGGCCGCGTCGTCCGGCGGGACGACAAGAGAGTTGAGATCGACCTGGATCAGGTCAACCTGCCCGACCCGGTCAAGGAGCGCATCCTGGCGCTGACTGCCCGGGTGGCCGGGCTGGAGCGCAGCCTGTCCTGCGCGACGTGTGAAAAAAATAAATCCTGTCCGAATCGGAATCAGAAGGAGGAAGTATACGCAGATGAAGATCTATAACAGCCTCACCCGGGTCAAGGAGGATTTCAAACCTCATGACCCGAACCTTGTCAAAATGTATACCTGCGGCCCGACGGTGTATCACTTCGCCCACATCGGAAACCTGCGCACCTACATCATGGAGGACGTCCTCGAAAAGGCGCTGCGCTATGAGGGGTATCCGGTCAAGCGCGTGATGAACATCACGGACGTCGGCCATCTGACGAGCGACGCCGACGAGGGCGAGGACAAGATGCTCAAGGGCGCCCGGCGCGAGCACAAGACCGTCATGCAGATCGCCCAGTACTATACGGACGCCTTTTTCAGCGACTGCGAGAAGCTGAACATCAAGCGGCCTGAGGTCGTCGAGCCCGCCACCAACTGCATCGACGACTACATCCGCATCATCACAAAGCTGCTGGACACGGGATACGCCTATCAGGCCGGCGGGAACGTGTACTTCGACACGTCAAAGCTCAGGCAGTACTTCGTGTTCAACGACTTCAACGAAGAAGATCTCGCCGTGGGCGTGCGCGAGGGCGTCGAGGAGGACACCAACAAGAAAAACCGCAACGACTTCGTCCTCTGGTTCACGAAGTCCAAGTTCGAGGATCAGGCCCTCAAGTGGGATTCGCCCTGGGGCGTCGGTTATCCCGGCTGGCACATCGAGTGCTCCGCCATTTCGATGAAGCACCTCGGCGAATACCTGGACATCCACTGCGGGGGCATCGACAACGCCTTCCCGCACCACACCAACGAGATCGCCCAGTCCGAGGCCTATCTCGGGCACAAGTGGTGCTCGCACTGGCTGCACGTCCGGCATCTGAACGCCGCGGGCGGAAAGATGAGCAAGTCCAAGGGAGAATTCCTCACCGTATCCCTGCTTGAGGAAAAGGGCTATGACCCGCTGGCCTACCGCTACTTCTGCCTGATGAGCCACTATCGGCGGATCCTGGTCTTCTCCTGGGAGAATCTGGACAACGCCCAGGCCGCCTACAACAAGCTGATCAACCGCGTCGCGGCGCTGAAGGACGAGCCGGGTGAGCTGGATCAGGGAGCCTACGACGCCCTGAACGGGAAGTTCGTCGCCGCCCTGGACAACGACCTCAACACCTCTCTGGCAGTCACGGCGCTCTATGACGTGCTGAAGGCTGACGCCAACGACTTTACGAAGCTGAAGCTCATCGCCGACTTCGACACGGTGCTGGGCCTCGACCTCATTAAGAAGGCCGCCGACCGGAGCGAAGCCGACCGCGCCGCCGCCAAGGCCGC
>JAFRLF010000086.1 GCA_017431365.1 Clostridia bacterium
AAACCCCTCTCTGCAGTCAAGTCTGTATACTTACCATGTTTCGGCTACCCAATTTCATACTTCTTAAACCGCCAGACCCCGTCTGCCTTACAGTATGAGATTGGCCAGGGTAAACCGCATATATAGCGATGCGGCCGTCTTCACAAGGCCTCGGTATCGCGTCTTCCAGTATCGGAACTGTTACCCCACGGCACTATCCGGTTCATCTGCTCCAGGAAGGCTGTTTTGTTTGTTTTCACGTCGGCTAGTTCGTCCTGGACGAACGACATGCTTATCTGTTTGTTCATGTGTTTATTATTCCATATGGTTTGATTCTTTGCAATATTTCCTATTGCCTGACTCCGGTGTCTGAGTAGACGTAATTCAGTTCGTTGTCTATGGCATATTGTTCCGCGTAGCTGCCAGGGTCTACGGTCAGTGTGAGGTTGGGACTTGTATTTAACCACGATTCATTAGTTTCAATGTTGATCGTCTCGCTGATTGCGAACGCGTTGTCGGCGATATACGTCACGCTGGCAGGGATCGTCACGCTGACCAGGTTGTCGCAGGAGCCGAACGCTCCGTCATCGATGCGTGAAACGCCGTCAGGGACGGTGAAAGAGGTCATGGCTT
Source organism: Clostridia bacterium (assembly GCA_017431365.1). Classification (GTDB taxonomy): domain Bacteria; phylum Bacillota; class Clostridia; order Christensenellales; family Aristaeellaceae; genus Firm-10. Next base: position 613 of record JAFRLF010000086.1, read on the forward strand.
TGCAGGAGAAAAACCACCTCGCGCCGATAAGCGTCACGTTATCGGGCAGCACGACGTCGGACAGATTGTTGCAAAAATGAAACAGGCCGGTTCCGAGTTCCGTGGCGCTCCGGGGTATTGTCAGCGATTGCAGGGACTCGCAGCCGACGAAGGCGCTATCCCCAATGGAAGTGACGCTGTCCGGAATCGTCACTTCGGTCAGATGGACGGCGTTGGAAAAGGCGCCGGGGCCAATTCGTTCGATGCCCTGCGGGATATCGAACCGGGGCTCCGTTTTCTGGTCGGGATAGAGAATGAGCTCATGGCTGTCGCGCTCAATCAGGGCGCCTTCATATGTCTCGAATACGGGATGGTTGGGGGAGACGGATATGCCTTGCAGGCCGCGATTTTCGCCAAAAGCGCGTTTGCCGAGGGTTTTTAGACTGTCAGGCAGGGTCACATTTTGCAGACTGCATCCGTAAAAAGCGTGTGAGCCGATGTGTTCGATCCCTTCACCGAAGGTGACGGAAGTGAGGGCGAACGAGGCATAAAACGCAGAATCGTCGATGGTTGTTACACTGCCCGGGATAGTAACAGTCCTCATGCACTGATTGTAGAAGAAGGCGAGAGAACCGATGCTTCGTGTTCCATCCGGAATGTCGATGTGCTCGTCGCGATAGCCAAGCAGGCAGCTTATGAGCCGCTGTTCGGACCAGGCGTACAGAAGGTGATCCTTCAAGGCAAGAACGGGATGATCCGGCGAAATGATGATCTCAATCAGAGCGCCACATTCGGCGAACGGGTTTTCCCCCACATCAGTGACGCTGTCGGGGATGGTCACGCTCGTGAGAAGCCACAGGTCATAAAATGCCCGACTGCCAATGCGCCTGACACCGTCCGGTATGACGATGGAAGTGATTCCGTAATAGCTCTTAAAGCATTCGGGTCCGATTGAGGAAACTGGGACGCCGTCCAGCTCGGCGGGTATGGTCAGCGCCACCTGACCAAAGTGATCGTCGTGGTCTTCGCTTTGGTATTTGACGATTTCCGCCGTGCCGTCGTCAAGAATGACATATTGATAATTACCATACGTCAGCGTTTCGCGCTCAGGGGTTTCCTCTGCGTATGCCGCGGGCCAGGCCGCTATGCAAAGAAGCGTGATGAGAAGGATTGCGGTCAGTCTTTTCATCATGGCGAAACTCTCCTTTAGGCAATCAGATTCTTATAATATCATTATATCAGAGCCTGAATACGGTTGTCAAATCAATGCGTCCTGCGGACAATTTCGCCTGTTCCGGAATACAGAGCCCACGCAGATGAATAATGTGTAATATTTATGCATTGTCCTTGACATGGAATGTTTTTGTGTATACAATAATACGAAAATAACCCCTGAGGTGTCGGGAGGCGCAGAGCATGCTGGAGATATCCGGAAAGACAAATCTTCTCGAGCAGAAGACATACCGCTACGCCCTGCAGGACGTGCCGGAAGCCAATTTATATCGCGACATATACCCTTATGACGAAGTGCCCCGCGTGGCGTTTAACCACCGGCGCGTGCCCATAGGCATGCCGGAGGAAATCTGGATTACGGACACCTCCTTCCGGGACGGCCAGCAGTCCGTGGAGCCGTACAGCGTCAAGCAGATCGTGGATCTTTACAAGCTGATGAGCAAGCTGGGCGGGCCTTACGGGGTCATCCGGCAGACGGAGTTCTTCGTCTACAGTCAGAAGGACAGGGAGGCGCTTGAAAAGTGCCAGCAGCTGGGCCTGCGCTTTCCCGAGATCACGACCTGGATCCGCGCCAGCCGGGAGGACTTCAAGCTCGTCAAGGACCTGGGCATCCGCGAGACGGGGATCCTCGTCTCCTGCAGCGACTATCACATCTTCAAAAAGATGAAGATGACCCGCAAACAGGTCATGGATTACTACCTTCAGACCGTCTCGGACGCCTTTGAGGCGGGGGTCATGCCGCGCTGCCATCTCGAGGACATCACCCGGGCGGACTTTTACGGCTTTGTGGTGCCCTTCGTCAACGAGCTGATGAAGATGTCAGAGGACGCCGGCATCCCCGTGAAGATCCGCGCCTGCGACACGATGGGCTACGGCGTCCCCTATACCGAGGTCGCCCTGCCGCGCAGCGTGGCCGGGATCGTCTACGGTCTGCAGCATTATTCAGACGTCCCGAGCGAGATGCTCGAGTGGCACGGCCACAACGACTTTTATAAGGCCGTAGCCAACGCGACGACGGCGTGGTTGTACGGCGCGTGCGCCGTCAACTGTTCGCTCCTGGGCATAGGCGAGCGGACGGGCAACATCCCGCTCGAGGCCATGGTCATGGAATACGCGTCGCTGCGCGGGTCGCTGGACGGCATGGACACCACCGCCATTACGGAGATCGCCGAGTACTTCCGGAAGGAGATCGGCTACGACATCCCCGTGATGACGCCGTTCGTCGGGCGGAATTTCAACATGACGCGCGCGGGGATCCACGCGGACGGGCTTCTCAAGGACGCCGAGATCTATTCCATCTTCGATACGAAAAAGCTGCTCAACCGCAGCCCCTCCGTGCAGATCGGCAAGGCCAGCGGCCTGGCGGGCATCGCCTACTGGATCAACGAAAACTACCAGCTGACGCCGTCCGAGCAGGTCGACAAGAAGGATCCCCTGGTCCTCAGCCTTAAGGAATGGATCGACGCGGAGTACGAGGGCGGACGGCAGACGTCTCTGTCCACGCACGAGCTGGAACTGAAGATCGAACAGCTTTCCGGCGGACGCTTCGCGCGGCTTTGAGGCCGGCGCGCGCTGAGAGAGGGAGGACATACGATGGAGTATAAGAGCGTATCACTGGCGGATCAGGTGTTCGAGCGCCTGGAGGCCGACATACTGAGCGGACAGTACAAGAGGGGCGAGGTCATCACGGAACTTCGCCTGTGTCAGGAGCTGGGGGTCAGCCGCACGCCCGTGAGGGAGGCGCTGCGCCGCCTCTCGCAGGAGCACCTCGTCGAGGAGAGCGCCAAAGGGACGACCGTCCTGGGCATCACCCTGCGAGATTTTCAGGACATGTGCGCGATCCGCATGCGCATCGAAGGGCTGGCCGTGCGCGGCTTTATCGAGAATATGACCGAGGAAGGACTCAAGGAACTGCGCGAGGCGGTGGACTTTCAGGAGTTTTACCTCACGCGCAGCGATGCGGATCATCTGCGCATCATGGACGGGCGCTTTCACGACGCCATATACAACCGCTGCGGCAGCATGATCGTCAGGGACACGCTGGCGCCCCTTCACAAAAAGGTGCAGAAGTACCGCCGCCAGAGCCTTGGACAGGCCAGCCGGGCGGAGAAATCCGTGGCGGAGCACAAGAAGATCCTCGAAGCCATCGTTGCCGGCGACGGAGACCTCGCTGAAGAGCTCATCTGTCAGCATGTCAAAAACGCCATGGATCACGTCATCAGCAGTCAGGAGGGATAACAATGGGTATGACGATCGCTCAAAAGATCATGAAGGCGCATCTCATCAGCGGCGATATGACGCCGGGCAGCGAGGTGGCCCTTCGCATCGACCAGACCCTCACGCAGGACGCCACGGGGACGATGGCCTACCTCGAGTTCGAGAGCATGGGCATCGACCGCGTGAAGACGGAAAAATCCGTCGCCTATATCGACCATAACACCCTGCAGTGCGGCTATGAAAACCCGGACGACCACCGCTACATCCAGTCCGTGGCTAAAAAGCACGGCATCTGGTACTCGCGTCCCGGCAACGGGATATGCCATCAGGTGCATCTGGAGCGCTTCGGCGTGCCGGGGAAGACGCTCATCGGCTCGGACAGCCATACGCCGACGGGCGGCGGCCTGGGTATGCTGGCCTTCGGCGCGGGCGGCCTGGACGTGGCCGTCGCGATGGGCGGAGGCGCGTATTACATCACGATGCCAAAGATGCTGAAGGTCAACCTGACCGGCGCGCTCAGGCCCTTTGTCACGGCAAAGGACGTCAGCCTGGAGATCCTGAGAAGGCTCTCGGTCAAGGGCGGCGTCGGGTACATCGTCGAATGGGGCGGCGAGGGGATCGCGAGTCTCAGCGTGCCCGAGCGCGCGACGATCACCAACATGGGCACGGAGCTGGGCGCGACGACGTCGATCTTCCCGAGCGACGAGGTCACCCGCGCCTTCCTCAAAGCGCAGGGCCGGGAGAAGGACTTCGTTCCCCTGTCGAGCGACCCGGACGCCGTGTACGACCGGATAATCGACATCGATCTGAGCGAGTTGGAACCGCTGATCGCCTGCCCGCACAGCCCGGACCGCGTCGTGACGGTGGCCTCCGTCGCCGGGACGAAGGTCGATCAGGTGTGCGTCGGTTCGTGTACCAACTCCTCGCTGTTCGACATGCTGAAGGTCGCCGCCCTGCTGAAAGGGCGCACGATCGCGGACAATGTGTCCATGTCCGTTTCGCCCGGATCCCGTCAGGTGCTCGGCATGCTGGCCGGCAGCGGCGCGCTGGGCGACATTCTCGGCAGCGGCGCGCGCCTTCTGGAATGCGCCTGTGGACCCTGCATCGGCATGGGTTTCTCGCCCAACTCCGGCGGCGTGTCGCTGCGCACGTTCAACCGCAATTTCGAAGGCCGTTCGGGAACGGCGGACGGACAGGTTTATCTCGTATCGCCGGAGACGGCCGTCGCCTCGGCCTTGAACGGTGTCATCACGGATCCGCGCGATCTGGGCGACATGCCGTCCGTCACGATGCCGGACGCCTTTATGATCGACGACACGGGCGTTCTGCCGCCGGCGGACGCCGACGCGGCGAAGGCCCTTCAGGTGCTCCGCGGCCCGAACATCAAGCCCATGCCCGAGGGCGTTCCGGTCGGGGACGAAATCCGCGCGGAGCTGACCCTCAAAGTGGGGGACAACATCACGACGGATCACATCATGCCCGCCGGGGCGAAGATCCTGCCCTACCGGTCCAATATACCGCACCTTTCGCAGTACTGCTTCGGCGTGTGCGATCCCACCTTCCCTGAGCGGGCGAAGGCGGCGGGGGAGAGCATCGTCGTGGCGGGGATCAACTACGGACAGGGCTCCTCCCGCGAGCATGCGGCGCTGGTGCCGCTGTACCTGGGGGTCAGGGCGGTCGTCGCCAAGGGCTTTGCCCGCATACACGCGGCCAACCTGATCAACGCGGGGATCCTGCCCCTGACGTTTAAAAACCCGGACGATTACGACAGGCTCGCGCAGGGCGACCGGCTGATCATCTCCGGCATCGACGAGGGGATGGTCAGTGGCGAAATTACGCTCAGGGATGAGACGAACGGCGCGTGCGCCGAACTCGTCTGCGCCTTTACCGAGCGGCAGAGGGCGATTCTTCGCTGCGGCGGCCTGCTCAACTATACGAAGACGCTTTAATATGGATAATGGAGCACTGAATATCGAAAGGCGGAAGATATATGCAGAATGAATTCGTCGACAAGGCCGTATCGCAGTTCAGAACCTTGATCGAGGAGCAGATCACCAGGGCGCAGGCGATGGAACACGCCGCGCCGCCGAAGGACTTTCAGAATCTGAAGACCGTGACCATCGGCGTCATCGACGGGGACGGCATCGGCCCCATCATCACGGAGGCCTGCACCAAGGTGCTGAACGCGCTCCTGAAGGACGAAATCGACGCGGGAAGCATCGTCCTCAAGCCCATCCAGGGCCTGACGATCGAAAATCGCCTGAAGCAGGGCAAGGCCGTGCCCGACGACATCCTCGCCGCGTGCAAGGCCTGCGACGTCCTGCTCAAGGGCCCGACGGAGACGCCCAAGGGCGGCACGATGGAGTCGGCCAACGTGACGCTCCGGCGCGAGCTGGACCTGTTCGCGAACGTGCGCCCCGTGTCCGTGCCGGAGGAAGGGATCGACTGGGTCTTCTTCCGAGAGAATACCGAGGGCGAGTACGTCCTTGGCAGCCGCGGCGTCGAGATCCCGGACACACTGTGCATGGACTTCAAGGTGACGACGCGGCCGGGCACCCGGCGCATCGCCCGGGCGGCCTTTGAGTACGCCAGGGCCAACGGGAAGACCAGTGTCTCCATCGTCACGAAGGCCAATATCATGAAAAAGACGGACGGTTCTTTCTCCGAGATCTGCCACGAGGTGGCGAAGGACTATCCCGGCATCGAGGCGGAGGACTGGTACATCGACATCATGACGGCCAAGCTCGTCAACCCCGCCGTGCGCAGCGGATATCAGGTGTTCGTGCTGCCCAATCTGTACGGCGACATCATCACCGACGAGGCGGCGCAGATCCAGGGCGGCGTGGGCACAGCCGGCAGCGCGAACATCGGCGATCAGTATGCCATGTTCGAGGCCATTCACGGCTCGGCCCCCCGCATGATCGAGACGGGGCGCGGCGCCTATGCCAACCCGGTCAGCCTGCTCCGCGCGGCGGAGATGCTGCTCCGGCACATCGCGCGGCCCGAGAAGGCCGACAAACTCGCCGCGGCGATCGCCTCCTGCGGACTGACCATCACCGGCCGCGAGGACGGCGCCACCTGCGAACAGCTGACGGACAGGATCATCGAGCTGATCGGCTGATCGGCATCCACGGTTTTGTTTCAGTAATTCCGAAGAATGCCGTGGTGGCCGATGTCGACCAGGGCGATGAGCGCATCCCCCTCATAAAACCATATGACCCGGATATCCATATTGACGCTGAATTCAAACAAATCATCCGTTCCCTGCAGGCGCTTAACCCGCAGGGAAGGATGTAGGGGGTTTTCGACAAAGATCTGAAGCTTTGACCTGAATTGTTTTTTCTCATTGTCGGTCAGGGTTTTGTAGTGTTTCTGAAATCGATCAGTATACGTGATCTTCAGCATGACGGATCCTCCAGTTTTTCCATGAGTGCGTCGATGCTTGAAAATACGGGTTTCTTTCCCACCTGAATGTCTTCTTTGAGCTGCGTCAGTTCACTGCGAAGCGCGTCAATGTAACCTTTCGGGTAGACAGTGACCGGCATCATGTAAATGACGCCGTCCTTCTCCTGAATGTCCAGCTTGTCGCCTTCCTCCAGACCGAGAGAAGCGACAATAGCCTTCGGCAATGTGATTTGAGCCTTTGACCGGATTTCAGCCAGCATGGCAGATACCTCCCCAACTAAGAAATTCCAACTTTCTGACTTCATTGTAATGCATATGAGTGGCGTCGTCAAGCGTGATTTCCGCGAAAAGGACATTTACAGATAACTTGATCGGATAAAGCATCAGCCCCGGAACGAGCGTTCCGGGGCTGCACTGTGTTTGACGAGGTAAATTACTTCGCGTTTGCGGCGATGACCTGGTTCAGCTGCTCGACTACGGGAGCGGGGTCGATGCCGTGTACGGCGCAGGCGTCGGCCAGGGACTCGGCCTGAGACGCGGGGCAGCCCAGGCAATGCATGCCGATGCCCAAGAGGATCTCGATGGTTTCGGGGTAATTTCTGACGATCTGGCCCACCAGGGTCTGCTCATTGACGTACGTATTTTCCATTGTAATGCCTCCAGATACTTGATTATTTGACTCAGATATACTATAGTTTATACATCGCATACGTTGTCTGATCAACAAAAAGATGTTATATGATTGAAAAGTTTTACCGGCAGGAGGCGACCGCAATGACCAGGTACTACGACACGCTCCCTCAGGCCATGAGGGGTTATCCCACCCCGTCGATGCCGCTGGACGTTTCCTCAAAAGCGGCTTATGAGCGCTGGGCGGCCGACGCCCGCGCCGCGCTTCTGAACCTTCTCGGATTCGACAGGATGCGCCTCTGTCCGCCGGACGGTCAGCGCCTCGAATGCGTTCAACTGGACGGCTACCGCCGGGAAAAGTGGATCGTCCAGACCGAACCGGGCATATGGGCGAGCCTGTACCTGCTGATTCCGGACGGCCTTCAGCCGGGGGAGAAGTGGCCCCTCGTCCTCTGCCCGCACGGACACAGCGGCACGAAGGACGCCACCGCCGGGAACGCGTGCGTGCCCGTCCTTGAAAAGACCATTACCGAGAACAGGTACGACTACGGCCGTCAGGTCGTCAGGATGGGCATGATCGCCCTGTGCCCGGATGCCCGCGGACACGGCGAGCGCCGTGAGCGGGATATGTGGAGCGACGATCCGGAAAAGCGCCTTAACTGCTCCTGCCACTGGCTCAATCACATGGCCGTCCCCGTGGGACGCTGCGTCACGGGCATGTGGGTGTGGGATCTGATGCGCCTTCTGGACTGGGCGCTGACGCTCGACGCGGTCGACGGCTCCAGGGTGGCCAGCATCGGCCTGTCGGGGGGCGGCCTTCAGAGCCTGTACTTCTCCGCGCTCGATTCGAGGGTGCGCTTCAGCGTGGTGAGCGGGTACTTCTACGGTTTCAAGGAGGCCCTTCTCGAAATGCACAACTGCGCCTGCAACTACGTGCCCCACCTGTGGGAGTACTTCGACGTGGGGGAGATCGGCGCGCTGGTCGCCCCGAGGCCGATGGTCATTGAGACGGGGGATCAGGATCCCCTGAACGGCAAAAGCGGCCTTGATAACGTGCTGCCGTACGTCGAGCAGGTGCGCTCCGTGTACGCCCTCTACGGCAACGGCGATGATTTTGTCCACGACATCTTCCACGGGCCACACCGCTGGAACGGCGAGGTCTCCATGCAGCGGCTGAAGGCGTTCATGTTCGGCGCGTAAAAAAGGCGGCGGGGGGACCGCCGGATATCCGGTTGGCCCTCCCGCCGCGGATGGTGAATCAGCGCAGGCCTGCGACGGTCAGTTGATGACGATCGTGCGCTTGTTCTGCTGCGGGTCAGGCGCTTCCTTGGGCAGGGTCAGGTGAAGGACGCCGTTTTCGTAGGCCGCGGCGATCTTCTCCTTGTCGATGCCCTTGACGTTGAACGAGCGCCTGAAGCTGCCGCTGCGCCGCTCGCGGATGACGTAGCCGTTTTCGTTCTTCTCCTCGCGGTTTTCGTTGTTGCTGGCGCTGATGGTCAGTACGTCCTCGTCCAGGTCGACGTGGATCTTGTCCTTGTCAAAGCCGGGCATGTCGGCGGACAGCTGATAGGCGCTGCCGTCGTCCTTCACGTCGACGCGGAAGCCCATGTCCGTGGAACCCGGGCCGAAGAAGGCCCTGAACCAATCGTCGTTAAAGGGATTATAGCGGGTGACATTGCAATTGCTGCGATAAGGCATCATCGTATACATAATTCTGACCTCCGTTTTTCTTTCTGAATTAATCCGGAAACGTTGTCTGTTTCGGTTTCCGGTTCCGGGGCTCCGGCCTTTTCCCGTCCCCCTCGGAACAATTCAGAGTATACTATGAAAGTCAAAGAAAGTCAATAGATAAATTTGACTATTTTTGACCTTTAACCAAATTCTAACATTTGAGTCTGCGAATAGAACATCATTATATATTGATTGGGAGGTTATCACATGGAGAAGAGGTTCGAGGCCAGCTTTGATTCCCTGTACAACTACCGCGCGCCCGACTGGTTCAGAGACGCGAAGTTCGGCATCTGGAGCCATTGGGGGCCGCAGAGCGTCCCGATGTTCGGCGACTGGTATGCCCGCAACATGTACATCGAGGGGACGCCGCAGTACGAGTACCACGTGCGCCACTACGGGCACCCCTCCAAGTTCGGCTACAAGGATATCTGCGCGCTGTGGAAGGCGGAGCGCTTCGATCCGGAGACCCTGATGGAGAAGTATCACAGGGCCGGCGCGCGGTATTTCATGTCCCAGGGCACGCACCACGATCATTTCTTCAATTATGATTCGCAGGTCAACCGCATGAACAGCGTCAACGTCGGCCCGGGCTTCGACGTCCTGGCCAAGTGGAAGGCGGCGGCGGACAAATTCGGCATGCCCTTCGGCATCAGCGAGCACCTGGGCGCGTCGTTCTCGTGGTGGCGCGTCCTCCAGGGCTGCGACCAGCACGGCCCCTACGCCGGCGTGCCGTACGACGGCAACGACAAGGCGTACGAGGACTTCTACTTCGCCAATCAGGAGCACGGCACCGACGACCCCAAGAGCATCGACCCCTGGTATACCGCCAACCCCGCCTATCACGACTACTGGCTGCGGGCTGTCACCGAGATGATCGACAAGTTCCAGCCTGAGCTTCTGTACACCGACGGCGCGCTGCCCTTCGGCCATCACTGGCTGGGCGATCAGGCGAAGGCCGGCTTTGACCAGACGCAGTACATTCACGGGCTGAAGGCCGTGGCGCACCTTTACAACACCTCCATCGAGAAGCACGGTTCGAATCAGGCCGTCTACCTTCAGAAGGATCGCAATCCCGAGGTCTACAACGTGGGCGTCCTCGACATCGAGAAGAGCCAGCTCCCGGGCATCATGCCCGAGCCGTGGCACACGGACACCTGCATCGGCAACTGGTTCTACGATGTGCACTATCCCTACAAGCAGCCGGAGCAGATCGTGGAAATGCTCGTCGACATCATTTCGAAGAACGGCGTCATGCTGCTCAACGTGCTGCAGCGCCCGGACGGCACCATCGACGACGACGCGGAGTTTATCCTCAAGCGGCTCGAGGGCTGGTTCGGCGTGTGCGCCGAGGCCGTCTACGGCACCCGCCCCTGGCGCGTCTATCAGGAGGGCGAGACCTTCGTCAAGATCGAGGGCTTCCGTGAGGACAAGACGGCCTGGCTGCCGGGAGACTACCGCTTCGTTCAGAAGGACGGCGTCGTGTACGCCTTCATGATGGGCATGAAGGGCGGCGAGACGGCGGTTCTGCGCAGCTTCTCCGAGCAGAGCGTCAGCTCCGTGGAGCTGCTGGGCTGCGGCCCCGTGCCGTTCAAACAGGAGTACGGCGTGCTCCTCGTGAAGCTGCCCGACAAGCTCCCCGCGATGTGCGCCAACGCGCTGAAGATCCGCTGAAAAACGTATTTTTGAATAATCAGCCGCCGCGAGTGCATAATCGCGGCGGCTGTGTTTGTATCTACCCTATTGACAGCATCAACGCGGATATGGTACTGTATTAGTGGGATATCCCACAAACATATGACCGACTACTTAGGGGAGAGAAGATTATGCAGAGTGCGATCCGGGAATATGACGCACATCTTGACGCAAAGCACAGGATTACACTGCGTCATGCGCCATATGAGTACTATCATATCGCTGAAATGGAGGACGGGCGAATCATTCTGGAGCCCAGAGTCCTGACTGCGCCCTTCGAAGTATCCGCAAGGACGCTTAACATGATGGATGAATCCATCCGGAGCATGAAAGAGGGCAAGGTATCTGAAGCGATCGATTTGTCTGAATTTGAGGGGTAGAGGATGTACGAAATCCATTTGGGCATCCCTGAGATGAAAGCCTTGTGGTCTGAACTGCAGCGCAAACATCGCGGCGGCCTGTCCAGTAAAGCGGAGGAAAGGCTGTATAAGCTCACGGGAAAAGCCATGCGACTGATATCGGCTGATCCGAGGCATCCAGGTCTGCAGACTCATGAAATAACCGCCTTGACCAGGCGGTATGGGATCAAGGTATGGCAGTCATATCTCGAAAACAATACCCCCAAGGCGGGCAGGCTGTACTGGGTCTACGGCCCGGGGCAAGGCAATATCACGATCATCGGTCTTGAACCGCATCCCGAGGATAAATCAAATGCGTATCAGAAGATCGTACTTTCATCAATGGAAGATACAGGTACGACTTAAATAGGAGAAAGGCGTGCTGCTCGTGAAGCTGCCCGACAAGCTCCCCGCGATGTGCGCCAACGCGCTGTAGATCCGCTGATCAATTGAAGATATGAACCGGCCGGGCGGAGGATGGAGTCCTCCGCCCGGCTACTTTGTCAATCTGCTGTTTTGCCCGCCTTACGCCGCCGCTTCGGCCGAGGCTCCGGCGAGAAGCTTCTTCCGCACGTGCATGTAGTAAATAAGTCCCACGATCCCCGCGATGACCCAGGAGATGGGGTAGGAGAGATACAGTATGGTCAGCGACCGGTCGATCGTGAACACCGTCGTGATCCAGATCACGCGGAAGACGCACACGCTGGTGATGATGTTCACCATCGGGAAGACGGACTTGCCCATCGCGCGGCAGACGTTGCCGGGGACGTTCATCCACATGCTGGTGAACTGCGTGACGCAGATGATCCCCATGCGCAGGATGCCGATGTCGATGACGGCGGGGTCGTCGGAGAAGATGGACAGAAGCGGCCGACCGAAAATGTACGCGGGCACGCCGAAGATGATACCCGCTGCCGTGCCGAGGCACAGCGCGTTCAGAAGCACCTTGTCAATGCGCTTATACTGCTTTGCGCCGAAGTTCTGCCCCGTAAAGCTGATCGCCGCCTGGGAGAAGCAGTCCATCCCCACGTAGCAGAAGCCCTCGATGTTGGCGGCGGCGGCGTTGCCGGCCATCGCGGCGGAGCCGAAAGAGTTGATGGACTTCTGGATCAAGATGTTGGATATGGCGAAGGAAGCGCCCTGCAGCCCCGCCGGCAGGCCGATGCGGGTCATCATGCCGAGCTTCGCCCAGTTGATGCGCGCGCCCTTCAGGCTGAAGCGCCAGACGTCGTCGGTCAGCATAAGGCATCTCAGAACCAGCACGGCCGACACGGTCTCAGACGCCACGGTGGCGATGGCCACGCCCGCCACGCCCATGTGGAACACGATGACCAGGATCAGGTTGAGAACCACGTTCATCACGCCGGAGATGACCATGAACACGAGCGGCCGCCTCGTGTCGCCGATGGCGCGCAGTATGGCCGAGCCGTAATTGTAGATCATCAGCATCGGCATGCCCAGGAAGTATATCCGGATGTACAGCTCGCTCAGGTCGATGACGTCCTCGGGCGACTTCACCAGGTTCAGCATCGGCCGGGCGAGAATAAAGCCCAGCACGACCAGGATGCAGCCGAACAGGGCGCTCGATAGGATGGAGGTGGACACCGTCTCCTGAAGGTCCTTGTGCTTTCCGGAGCCGAGGTACTGCGCCGTCAGCACGTTCGTGCCCACGGAAAGCCCCATGAACAGGGTGACGATCAGGTTGATGAGCGGCCCGTTGGAGCCCACGGCCGCCAGCGCCTCGCTGCCCGTGAAGCGCCCGACCACGGCGGAATCCGCCGCGTTGAACAAGAGCTGCAGCACGCCCGACGCCATCAGCGGCAGGGCGAAGGTGAGCATATTCTTTGTAATGGGACCCCTGGTCATGTCCATGTTTGAGCGGGCCAAGGCGCGGTCCCTCCCTTCAGGTCTGAATAAAGACTGTGGCCATGGTATCACGCGGATGCCGGCATTAACAAGCATGATTTCGTAATGTCGCATATAACTTTATGAAGGGAAAGCGATCCACCTTACGGAGACCTCTTCCGTCACGGCTGACGCCGTGCCACCTTCTCCAGAGGAGAAGGCTTTTAGAGACCGCGCCGTCCCCCAGCTTTGTCTTCCCCGCTGGGGAAGGTGGCGCCGCAGCGTTGGAAGAGGTCTCCGTAGCCCCAGCCTCCCCACCAGAGTGGGGAGGGGGACCGCGTGAGCGGTGGTGGGGAACCCCGTGCCACCTTCTTCCAAAAGCGAAGGCTGAGACCGCAGTCCGGTCCCAGCCTTCCGTGTATGAATTCAATGGCCGCCGCAGAGGTGATGGGGCTTTGACCCCTCAGTCAGCTGCGCTGACAGCTCTCCTTAGCAGGGGAGCCCCGCCGTCACCCAGCCCCAGCCTCCCCACCAGAGTGGGGAGGGGGACCGCCCGCAGGCGGTGGTGGGGAGCCCGCCTCAGCGCTTGCTCATGACGTCCTTTTCGTACTGCTTGAGCTGGCCGATCCAGGCATCGCCCACGGGCACGTTCTGCTTGCAGCAGTAGGCGTCCCATACGGCGGAGAAGGGCAGCGTCTTGATTTCTTCCATCATGGCAAGGCGCTTGGTGTAATCGACGTCGTTCTCGGCGTCACGCAGCAGCTTCGTGGGCTCCAGATACGCCTTCAGAAGGGCCTTCTGGGCGTTGCGCACGCCGATGACCCACGCCGCGACGCGGTTGATGGACGCGTCGAAGAAGTCCAGCGCCACGCACACGCGCTCGTCGTAGCCGTTGCGGACGATCTCACCCATGATGTTCTGCAGCTCGTCGTCCAGGGTGATGACGTGGTCGCTGTCCCAGCGCACGCCGCGGGAGACATGCAGCAGCATCTTCGGCAGGAACTGCATGCAGGCGGAGATCTTGGCGGAGATAACCTCGGTCGGATGGAAATGTCCGGCGTCCAGGGTCAGGAGCTTGCCGCGGGTCAGGGCGTAGCCCATCATCAGTTCATGGGAGCCGACGGTGTAGCTCTCCAGGCCCAGGGCGAACAGCTTGCTCTCCACGGCCTCGAGGACCAGGTTCTCGTCGATCTTTTCCGCGAAGGTCTGATCCAGCGCGTCGATCATGCGCTGACGGGGCGCGGCGGTGTCCGCGGGGGTGTCCTTGTAGCCGTCGGGCATCCAGTAGTTGATGACGCAGGTCTTGCCCAGCTGCTCGGCGAAGGATTTGCCGATCTCACGGCAGCGCTTGCCGTGCTCGATCCAGAACTTGCGCACGTTTTCGTCCGGGCTGGAGAGCGTGAACCCGTCCTTGACCATCGGATGGCCGAAGTAGGTGGGGTTGAAGTCCAGGCCGATGTTCTTTTCCTTAGCCCAGTCCACCCAGGACTGGAATTCGGCGATGGTGTACGCGTCGCGGTCGATCTTCTTGCCGTGCAATTCGGCGTAGCTGGCGTGCAGGTTGAACTTGTGCGCGCCGGGGATCATGCTCATGGCCATGTCGGCGTCCTGGCGGATCTCGTCCGCGTTGCGGGCGCGTCCGGGGTAGTTGCCGGTGGTGGCGAGGCCGTCGGTCGCGCCGCCTTCGGCGCCTTCGCAGCCGATGACGTCGTCAGCCTGCCAGCAGTGCATGGAAACGGGCAGTTTGGCGGCCTTCTCCATGGCGGCGTCGATGTCCACGCCGTACTGGCCGTAGATTTCCTTCGCGTAATCATAGCCGGTCTGAATCTGTTTCTCTGAAATGGACATGGGAATCTCCTCCTTTAAATGATTGACGTTTTTGAATGCGCTCATTCCTCGATGGCGGCCTTGCGGGCCGTGATGTCATGAATGAGGGCGGGGTCGAACTTGGGCCGGCGGTCGTAGTAGTACAGGCCGTTCCTCTCCTGTTCGACGTCGGTCAGCTGCGTATAGCAGAAGCCCATGTGGTTGGGATTGTCCAAAAGTGCGTCCGTCAGGCCCCTGTAGCGCTCGATGAACTCTTCTTCGGTCTTCGGGCCGTTGCCGTAGCCCCAGCCCGAGCCGTCGGGGTTCCAGCCGATGCCGCCGTATTCGCTGACGAACACCGGCCCGCCGGTATAGCGCTGACGGCCCTCGAACCGGTCGTAGATGACGGGTGCGTCCGGCGCGTAACGTTCTTTGTAAACCTCGACACTCTGCTCGTAATCGTGCGTGTCGTATATGTCGGTCACGACGTGCAGTCCGCCGCTCGTGTCGATGCAAGGGCGCGTGCGGTCGACGGCCTTCGTGGCCAGGTAGCAGAGCCGCTGCGTGGCCTCGCGCTGACCGTTGCCACTCTCGCCCCAGGTCTCGTTCCAGGGGCACCAGCCGACGATCGAGGGCACGGAATAGTCGCGGCGCAGGGCCTCCAGCCATTCCTCGAGGAAGATGGGCAGCACCCACGGGTCCTTCGGATCCACGCCCCAGCTGGGCATCTCGCCCCAGACGATGTAGCCGAGGTGGTCCGCCCAGTAGAGGAAGCGCTGCTCAAATACCTTCTGGTGCAGGCGCGCACCGTTAAAGCCCATCGCCATGGAGCGCTCGATGTCGGCTTTGAGCTCCGCGTCGGTGGGCGCGGTGTACACGCCGTCCGGATAGAACCCCTGATCCAGGATCAGTCGCTGGAAGACGGATTTTCCGTTGATCAGGCACTTCATCCCGTCGAAGGAGATGGTGCGCAGGCCGAAGTAGCTTTGAAGTGCGTCGACCGTCTCTCCCTCGCGGGTCAGGGTGAGCTTGAGGTCGTAAAGGTTGGGCTCGCCGACGTTCCACAGGTGCGTCTCCTCCAGAAGGAGCAGGATGCGCGCCGCGTGTCCGTCCACGTCGGCCGAGGCCTCAGCCTGGACCGCGCCGGCGAAGGACGCGACGGCTTCCAGCGTCAGGCCGTCCGTCGGGCCGTCGATTTCAGCTTCGACGAGGAGGGAGGCGTTGGCGGCGTCGGGCGTCAGCCGGACGTTCTCGATGCGGCTCTGTTCGGTCCACTCGAGCCACACGGTCTGCCAGATGCCCGTGGTGCGGGTGTAGTCGCAGCCGCGGGAATGGTATTCGTTGCACTGCTTGCCGTGAGGCTGGCGGCCGGAACGGGTATCGTCGTCCGCGCAGACGACGACGGTGTTCTCACCGGGGTGGACGGCCTTCGTGATCTCGAACTGAAAGCCCACGTACCCGCCCCTGTGCGTGCCGACAGACTGGCCGTTGATCCACACCTCGCACAGGTAGTCCACCGCGCCGAAGTTGATGAACACGCGCTTGCCCTCGGCTTCCCGGGGCAGGGTAAAGGAGCGCCTGTACCACACCGCCGCCATGAAGTCGGTGTAACCGACGCCGGACAGCTGGCTCTCGGGACAGAAGGGGACGGTGATTTTGCGCTCCAGTTGTTCCTTGTTCACAAGGCCGCGCGCCCGGCCGGACGCGCCGTGATCAATTTCAAACCCCCATTGGCCGTTGAGGTTCAGCCATCCCTCGCGTACGAACTGCGGGCGGGGATACTCGGGTCTCGGTATCATGGGAACGCACCTCCTAAGCGATTCGACGATTGTACGTTGACTTTCAATGCCTATGAGAGACTTCCTTCCCTGTCATTATACCATATTGTCGGCCGGTGTCAAAGAAAATCTGACCTATTGAGCAAATCCGGAATCTGTGCTATAATCTATCGCGTTGTCAGTATATGGAAACGGAGTGTTGAGTCAATTGAATCGCAAGGTAGTCCGCGCGGAGGCCAAACTGTGGCTGCAGATCATTCTTGGCATGTTCCTCTGCGCGGCGGCATATGACATGTTCCTGATCCCCAACGAAATCGCGCCCGGCGGGTTTACGGGCATCGCTCAGCTGATCAATCACTACACCGGATGGCCCGTCGGCTTGATGACCCTGGCGCTCAACGTTCCGCTGTTTCTGCTGTCCATGAGGTCTCTGGGCCTGCCTTTTGGCATGCGCTCGATCGTGGCCAGCGCCGGGCTCTCCGTCCTCATCGACGTGCTGCCCATCCCCTCGGTGATTCCCATGGATACGCCGGAGCGGATGCTCCTTGCGGCAGTGTTCGGCGGCGTGCTGGGCGGAGCGGGTTTCGGCCTGATCATTCGGGGCGAGGCCACGACCGGCGGCACGGATATGCTGGCCAAGATCATCAACGAGCGCACGCATCGCGCGTCGATCGGCGCGGTGATGGTCGCCGCGGACGGCATGGTGATTCTCGCGTCGGCGTTCGTGTTCGACATGGTGTCCGCGATGTTCGCCCTGATATCCACGTTCCTGATGGGCGAGGTAATCGACTATCTGGTGGACGGCCTGAACCGGGCCAGGGCCTATCTCATAATTTCCAGCCATAACGACGAGATCGCCGAGAGGATCCTTAAGGACATGGACCGCGGCGTGACGGGCCTGAACGGGAAAGGCATGTACTCCGGCGAGGACAGGCAGGTGCTGCTCTGCGTCATCAGCCGGAACGAGTCGCCCCGGCTGAGGTCGATCGTCGCCTCGTGCGACCCGTCGGCCTTTATCATCGCCGCCAGCGCGCACGAGGTCCTTGGCGAGGGGTTTCGCCCCATCAACCGCGCGTGATCCTGCGGCTTTTTTCGGGCGCCGCAATGTGAATGTGCCCCGGCGTCATGGGGCTTTGAATACATTCAGCATCAACTTCAAGAAGGAGAGATTTGCCATGGGAAAGATCAAAGTCGCCATCATCGGCTGCGGCACCATCGCGAACGCGGCCCATATGCCCGCCTATAAGGCGGCGAGCGACCTGTGCGAGGTCAAGTATTTCTGTGACCTGATCCCCGAACGGGCGGAGTCCCTGCGCGACAAATACGGCAGCGGCATCGCCAATACGGACTATCACGAGATCCTCACCGATCCCGAGGTCACCTGTGTGTCGATCTGCGTGCCCAACGGCGGACACGCGCCCATCGCGCAGGACTTCCTCAGGGCCGGCAAGCACGTCCTCTGTGAAAAGCCCGCCGCCATGAACGCGGATCTGGCCCGCGACATGCAGCGCACCGCCGACGAGTGCGGGAAGATCCTCAACATCGGCGTGTGCAACCGCTTCAACACCGCTGTGGAGAAGATCGAAGAGCTCATCTCTCAGGGCGAACTCGGAAATATCTATCACGTATACTGCTCCTTCCGCGCCTTCCGCTCCATTCCCGGCCTGGGCGGCGCCTTTACCACCAAGGCGCTCTCCGGCGGCGGCGCTCTGATCGACTGGGGCGTGCACTATCTCGACCTGATTTTCTACTGCATCGGCGCGCCCAAGGTCAAGACCGTCTCCGCCGAGGCGTATTCCGTGCTCGGCAAGGATATGGAAGGGTACCTGTACGAGAGCATGTGGGCCGGCCCGCCGAAGTATGACGGCGTGTACGACGTCGACGACTTCATCACCGGGTTCATCCGCACCGAGGGGCCGACGATCTCCGTCAACGGCGCTTGGGCGCAGAACATCGACGAAAACGCGACGTTCATCGAGTTCCTGGGCGACAAGGGCGGCATCAAGCTGCAGTACGGTGGAAACTTCACCCTGTACAGCAGCAAAAACGGCATGCTGACCACGACGACCTTCAAGTATCGCACGGTCAACATGTACGACGCTGAAATCCGCGATTTCCTGATCAAGGCGCCCCAGGGCATCAAGACCAAGGCCAACATCGATCAGGCGCTGGTCACTTCCCAGGTCATGGACATGATGTACAAGTCTTCTGAACTGGGCGAAGAAGTCAAGGCCTGACGCCGGGAGGACAGAGTTATGGAAAAACCGAACGCCTGGAAAAAATATACCCCCGAGCAGATCGAGCAGGTGTATGCCCTGGCGGAAAAGTACCGCTGCTACCTCGACCATGGCAAGACCGAGCGCGAGTGCGTGGCTGAGACGATCGAAATGGCCAAGGCCGAAGGCTACCGCGACCTCGCCGAGCTGATCGAGGCCGGCGAGACCGTCTAGCCGGGCGACAAGATCTACGTCAACACCATGGGCAAGGCGCTGCAGCTTTACTACATCGGCAGGCAGCCCCTGGAAAAGGGCCTGAACATCATCGGCGCGCACATCGATTCGCCGAGGATGGACGTCAAGCAGAACCCCCTGTACGAGGATACGGATCTGGCCTACTTTGACACGCATTACTACGGCGGCATCAAGAAATACCAGTGGGTGGCGCTGCCCCTGGCGCTGCACGGCGTGATCGCGAAGAAGGACGGCACCGTCGTCACCGTGAACGTCGGCGAAGACGAAAACGACCCGGTCATGTGCGTGTCCGATCTGCTGATCCACCTCTCCCACGAGCAGATGGAAAAGAAGGCCTCCCAGGTCATTGACGGCGAAATGCTCAACCTGATCGTCGGCGGACGCCCCCTCGAGAACGAGGAGAAGGACGCCGTCAAGGCCAACGTGCTGAAGATCCTGTGCGAGAAGTACGGCATGGCGGAAGAGGACTTCCTCTCCGCGGAGATCGAGGTCGTTCCCGCGGGGAAGGCCAGGGATCTGGGCTTTGACCGCAGCATGATCCTGGGCTACGGCCACGACGACAGGGTGTGCGCCTTCCCGTCGGTGGACGCCATCCTGAGCCTGAAGGAGACGCCCGAGCGCACCTGCTGCTGTATCCTGGCCGACAAGGAAGAGATCGGCAGCGTCGGCGCGACGGGCATGCAGGCGCACTATTTCGAGAACGCCGTGGCGGAGCTGATCGGCCTGAGCGGAACGTATTCCGACCTGATCCTGCGCCGCGCGCTGCGCAACAGCCGCATGCTCTCCTGCGACGTGTCCGCGGGCTTTGACCCGAACTTTGCTTCCGCGTTTGAAAAGAACAACGCGGCGATCCTCGGGCGCGGCGTGTGCTTCAACAAGTTCACGGGCCGTGGCGGCAAGGGCGGTTCCAACGACGCCAACGCCGAGTTCATCGCGTCCCTGCGCGCCTGCATGGACGACGCCGGCGTGACCTATCAGTTCGCCGAATTGGGCAAGGTCGACCAGGGCGGCGGCGGCACGATCGCCTACATCTGCGCTCTTTATGGGATGGACGTCATCGACAGCGGCGTGGCCGTCCTGTCCATGCACGCGCCCTACGAGGTCATCAGCAAGGCCGACCTCTACGAGGCGAAGATGGGCTATCTGGCCTTTATGCAGACGAAGTGATTATATAACGGGCTTTCGCCGTCACAAGCGGCGGAAGACAGGGGGGATTGCCGTGCGCCGAATCGGCGGGCGGCAATCCGTTTTTTGATCGAGTAAGCGCAATACGGCTTTTCAGTTCCGAGCGAACGGGAGGAGTGACCGAAATGGTCGGCGGCGCGGATCATACGGCATGGGTCATGCCGACGCACATCGTCGCGGCGACGGGGATCGTCCTGAATGACGCGGGAGAATTTCTGATGGTCTATAGCCCGCGCCGGGGCTGGGTGTTTCCGGGCGGTCAGGTCGAAGTCGGGGAGAACGTCATAGACGGCGTGCGGCGGGAGGTCATGGAGGAGACGGGCGTCGAGATCGACGTAGGGGAGCTGTGCTGCGTCGCGTCGAACACGTGTACGCATCCCGGCTATAACGGCGTCAGAGAGGTGCCCACGAAGATCATCCTGACCTTTATCGGCCGGGCCGTTGGCGGCGTGCCGAGACCGTCCGAGGAGAATACGGAATCGGCCTATGTACCGGCTGAGGCTGTCGCGGAGCGGATCACGTCGCCCGCGATGCGAGAGACGTACCAGGCCTATCTGGAATACGCCGGCAGGCCGGTTTACCTTGAATACGTCACGCGTCCGGTTTATCAGCTGAGAGTAAAGAGGCTGATCTGAAAGGTAATCCTGGACTGATTTTTGCAGCTCTGAGGAGGAAGCTCGGCAAGAGAACTCAATTTCGTATTGCGCGAATGCTTCTCTTGCTTTTTTTATTAGCATATGCTATTATTACTTCGCACTTAACGAAGTGATGGCGGTGATCGCATGATTGTTTTGAAAGTATGTCTGGATCACATCTATGGCTTTGAGAGATTCGAGGCTAATCTGACCTATCCGAAAAAGGTTGTGGACTCCCTGCTTGGTGAAGAGCATCTGGAGGGACGGGAACGCTTCCGCTACAAGAAGGCGCTTATCCTTATGGGAGCCAACGCCACCGGCAAAACCAGCCTGGGGCGGGCTTTGATGCGCATCTTTGCCTTTATTGAAACGGGCAACCAGACCCTGTTAACCGAAATGGCCGACATGGAAGAGATCGCGTCTTTCACGTTGGATTTTGTGAATACAGGGTTCATTCTGTATCGCCTGACGGGCGTGATCGATCGCGCGGAAGACACCGTCACGATTGGCTGCCAAACGGCAGATATTCAGAAAATGGATTCCTACGAGACAGCCCTTCGTCGTCTGACGGACCGGACGAAGGAAACGGCGCAGTCTCCCAACGCTCTGAAAAAACTGGTGGGCCCGCTGCACTACCGTTTTGCTTATCCGGAAATCGACACCTCTCTTCGGCTGGCCGGCATCAACAAAACTCTGATGCTGAAGACACTTCGGGCGGTCATCGGTACCCTGGATCCTTCCTTGACGGACATCGTCATCGCCAAGGATCTGAAGGACTCCTTCATTATCCGCCGCAAGGGGCAGGAAATTATCATCCAGGACGGCAAGCTGCTGAACAGGGAGGTGCTCTCCAGCGGTACTGCAGAGGGTGTTGACGTAGCGGTTTTCCTGGCGGCGATGATGGCTCGGGACCAGCGCTTCTACTATTGCGATGAGCACTTCTCATACATCCAGAGTGATTTGGAGAAGCGTATTTTTGGCATTATGATGGATCGCCTTGGCCCGAACGACCAGCTGATCTTCACCACGCACAACACGGACATGTTGGATCTGAACCTGCCGAAGCATGCTTTCGCCTTCCTCCGGAAAAAGTTCGAAGAGGGCGTCTTCCGCGTCTCCATGGTGTCCGCTTCCGATATTCTGAAACGCAATACCGATTCTGTCCGCTGCGCGGTTGAGAACGACGTGTTCGCCTCTTTGCCGGACGACTCCCTGCTGGACGCGCTGGAAGTGGATGGTGACGCATGAACACGAGGTGTATCTTTTTTGCTGAAGGAGACTGCGAAGCACAGCTTCTGAGTGCGCTGAAACTCTATCCGGGGTGGATCCTCCCGGGGAAGGTGCGGGTATTCAATGTCGTTCAGGATCTGATTCCAAAGTCTCAGCTGCTCACCCTACAGGACGGGATGACTGTCGTGTTTCTCTTTGATACCGACACGGAACAAACGGAGCGCCTGCTGCAGAACATCCAACGCGTGCGGAAATACTGTCGAGTCCGGCTGCTGACAGTGGCGCAGGTGCTGAATCTGGAGGATGAGCTGGTGCGATGCACAGACGTCCGCGAAGCGCGGGAACTGACCCAGAGCAAGAGCCCCCGGAATTTCAAGTCTGACTTCTGTCGGATGCGGCCGGAAGACTGTCTGGCTATGCTGAGCCGTCATCATCTGGAGCTGCAAAAACTTTGGGTGAAGGAGCCGCCCGCAGCGTACGAATTTATCCGTCAAGATGGGAAAGCTGTCAAACAGAAGCAGTAACAAGCTAAGACGCATTGGAGTACAGTAGGGCCTATGTGATAGTGACTATAGCTGAAAATTGTCAGGGGGAGATGTGTATGCGGAAATCGTTTTTCTCATTGGTCGCCAATGAGCGCTTTCAGGTTGGATGTACGGGTCAAACGGTGTACGTGCTTGACCCGGCGGGCAATGAACTGGCGAAATTTAAGGACGTGGCCTACGCCTATTATCCCGCGCTGCATCCAAACGGCGATATTGCCGCCGTTTACAGCAACATCGGCGTTATGGCGGTCTATTCCTTGTCAGAATTGCGCCTGATCACGAAATTCAGGGTTTCGGCTGTGAAAGATACGCAGACTGATCGCATCCCTTGTTTTTCGGCCGATGGGAAGTATCTGTATCACATAGAGGGCAGGAAGGGAGACGCCTTGAACAGCCGCCTGTCGGTCTACTCAACGGCGGATTACCGGCCCGTCTCCCGTCTGTTTGAACAGGGACAAAGGACTGTATTCACCTGTATCGAAACGGATCAGAACGGCACTGTTTTCCTGCTGGGGTATTTTCGCAAAGAGGACCGCAACGAACACTTTGTTGCCAAACTCATCGGGCAAGCCCTGGGTGAGGTGCGGCCGCTCGACGAAAACGTCTATGACTTCTATCTGGGCGCTGTAAAGCTGAAACAGCAGGGCTTTACAGAACAATCTTACAAATGGTCAGTATTTTCGTTCTATCCAAAGACAAAGGCTGAATTGGAACGATCGCTTGGCCATCCCGTCGACATGGGGCCGCTTAACCGGGCGTATTCGCTGGATGATACGAGACGGCTGACGCCTTCGCTGGCCTGGTGCTGGGAGAACGGAAAAGCGACCTGACAAACCGAGGGACAGAGAACAATTCAGGAGGTATACCGGCGTGATCCGCATCCTGTTCGTCTGCCTGGGCAACATCTGCCGCAGCCCCATGGCGGAAATGATCTTCAGAGATATGGTGAAAAGGCGCGGCCTGGCGGGGCGGATCGAGTGCGCTTCGGCCGGCACGAGCGACGAGGAAGAGGGCAACCCCGTCTATCCGCCCGCGCGCGAGACGCTTTCACGCATGGGCATCGGCGTTGGAACGAAGCGCGCCGTTCAGATGACGCGCTCGGATTATGCAAAGTACGATTTGCTCATCGGCATGGAGCAGAGGAATATCGCGGCCATGCGCCGCATCTGCGGGGGCGACCCCGGGCATAAGATACGCCGCCTTCTCGACGGCACGCCGCGCCCCAGGGACATCGCCGACCCGTGGTATACCGGCAATTTCGACCTGACCCGCGACGACATCGTCGAAGGATGCGAGGCGCTCCTCG
Organism: Clostridia bacterium; assembly: GCA_017431365.1. GTDB lineage: Bacteria > Bacillota > Clostridia > Christensenellales > Aristaeellaceae > Firm-10. The sequence goes on from JAFRLF010000086.1 coordinate 24,699, forward strand.
AAAGCCTCGTTAAGGATCTGCCGTAAACCCGTCAGCGCCCCGTCGAGCCGAAGCCGCCCGTGCCGCGGCCCGTTTCGTTGAGGGCTTCAGCCTCGATGAAAGACGCCGCAACGCAGGGGACGACGACCAGCTGCGCCACACGCTCGCCCGGCTCGACGCGCGAGACCTCCGCGCCGTGGTTGTGCAGCGCGGCGATCAGTTCGCCCCGGTAGTCCGAATCGATGACCCCGACCTTGTTCGACGGCGCCAGATTGCGCTTCAATGCTATGCCGCTGCGCCCGAATATCAGGCCGACGTACCCCGCCGGGTTGTCGACGGCGATGCCGAAGGGCACCCGCCCCGTCGCGCCCGGCGCGATGTCGAGCGGCTCGTCGAGGCAGGCAAACAGATCCGCGCCGGCGGAGCCTTCCGTACCGTAGACAGGCGCTTTGGCGTCGGGACGCAGCTTTTTATACCTGATCTGCATATTCGATCCATCCTTTGAAGGACACGGGGGCGCGGCTGACCGCGCCCCCGATCCGTTAATGCGATGATGTCACAGATGCGCGACGGCTTCGATTTCCACCAGGGCGTCCTTGGGCAGGCGCGCCACTTCGACGGCGGAGCGCGCCGGATACCCGCCCTCGGGAAAGAACTCGGCGTACACGGCGTTCATGGCGGCGAAATCGTTCATGTCCTTCAGGAAGACGACCGTCTTGACCACCTTGTCCATGCCGGAGCCCGCGGCTTCGAGGACGGCCTTGACGTTGGTCAGGGACTGGCGCGCCTGAGCGGCCACGCCGCCCTCGGGGAAGGCGCCCGTCGCCGGATCGAGGCCCAGCTGGCCGGACGTGAATACGAGGTTCCCCACCGCGATGCCCTGAGAGTACGGCCCGATGGCGCCGGGCGCGTTTTTGGTTGAAATGACGCTCTTCATGATCAAAAGACCTCCTTATTGTTTTTCACAGGTATTTTATATCCGTCGGGCGCGTCTGTCAATCGCTCCGCCGCGCCATTCAGCTGCCGGTTGAGCGGTAGTGCCTGAGCGCCTTCTGAAACAGCGCATATATGACGCCGAACGCCGCCGCGCCGGAGAGCGGGCTGAGAAAGGCCGTCCACGCGGGCCAGCTAAAGAGGGGTTTGTCGAGGATGTACGCGGCCGGCAGCTGCAGCGTCAGGGCAAAAGGCGCTATCACGGTGAACAGCGTCCTAAGCGGACGCGGATAGATGTTCACCGGGTAGGCGCAGGCGCTTCGGCCGCCGTAGGTCAGGGCGTTCACCAGCTCCACGGACTTCACGCTGTAGATGCAGAAGATCGCCTCGATCAGGAAAAGCCCCAGGATCAGCACGACGCCCATCGCGACGGCCTCACAAAGGAGCAGTGCCTTGGCGAACGTCCAGCGCACGGCGGAAAGGCGGCTGCCGATGCACAGCGCCGTCACGCCCACCGCGATGCAGACGATCCGGCGCGGGTCGATGTCGCTGCAGAGGACCTGGGTCAGCACGGCGCGGGGCCGGGCGAGCATGGTGTCCAGCTGGCCGCTGCGCACGAGGGAGGGGAACGTTCCCGTCACGCCGCGCCCGAAGCACTCCGTCAGGTAGAACGTGACGGACATCATCCCGAAGAAGAAATACAGATCCCCCGGCTGCCACGACCCGAGATGGCCGAACCGGTCGATGATCAGCACGAGCGCCAGCATTTCGCCGCCTTCCATGATCAGCTGCGCCAGCGTCTGCATGAGGAAGGAGGCCGGGTACTGCATCTGGCATTTGAGAAGCATCCCCATCGAGCGAATGTATAGCTTGACCGTGTTCATTGCATCAGCCTCCCTGGACGGTCAGCCTTGACCGGTTGCGCCGCCACAGAAGCGTTCCCAGCAGGATGAGCAGAAGCGTCCACCCCGCCTGCAGGCCGATCACGCGGATCGCGGCATCCATGCCGTACTGGCCCGTGTAGAGGCGGATCGGCGCGTCGAGCAGCTGCGCGTAGGGGAGCAGGGTGATGACCTTCTGCCAGCTGTCGGGGAACAGCGTCAGCGGGAGGATGTTCCCGCAGAGCAGCGTCATGAGGAGGTTCATCACGGCCCGTATTCCCCGGAAGTCCAGCGTCCGCATGGTAAAGCCCATGCTGATGTTCTCGAGCGCCGTGACGCACAGGAGCCCGAGCGTCAGGGAGCAGAGCCCCAGCGCCGCGGCCGGTATAGAGGCGGGCGGCGCGATGTTCCAGCCCTTGGGCAGCAGCGCGGCGAAGACGAGCATGGGCACGGCGCGCATGGCGCTGCCGGTCAGCTTCATCGCCGCGATGCGCGCGTAATAAAACCCGTACAGGCTGACGGGGCGGCACAGGTCGTATGCGATGCCGCCGGTGCGGATCTTGTCCATCAGTTCGTCGTCTGAGGAGAGCACCATGCGGAAAAACGCCTGCTGCAGCCAGACGTACGTCACGACGGACTCAAGCGGCAATGCCTGCGGCCTGGAGGCGTACAGCGTCCTGTAAAGGGCGATCAGTATGAGCCCGAAGAACACCTGGCAGAGAATTCCGCCCAGCATCGCGCCCCTGTACTGCAGCTCCATGCGCAGGCGCAGCCGAAAGACGGAGAGATAGCTCTTCATAGCGCCATCTCCCTGTACATGTCGGCGATCATGTGGTCGATGTTCTGGGGCTGAATGGTCATTTCCCGGATCTCCCCGGCCCTTTGAAGGCGCTCGAGCAGCACCGGCGTGGGGAGACTTCTGAGAGAGTATGCGATGATCACGTTTTCGCCCTCGCGGCTGACGTCGAGCCCGGCCGGCAGACCATCGAGGTCGTATTTGCCCGAAAAGCGCACTGTGACGGTGCGGGACGTGTCGTACCGGCTCAGCAGGTCGGTCAGCGCCCCGTCGAACAGCTTGCTTCCGTGCCCGAGAACCATGACGCGGGGGCAGAGCGCGGCGATGTCCTCCATGTCGTGGGTCGTGAGCATGACGGTCGTGCCGCGCTCGCGGTTCTCCCACTGCAGGAACTGCCGAAGCGCGAGCTTGCTGACCGAGTCGAGGCCGATGGACGGCTCGTCCAGGAACAAAAGCTCCGGTTCGTGCAGGAGCGACCCGCACAGCTCGGCCTTCATCCGCTGACCCAGGCTCAGAAGCCGCAGCGGCGTGCGCAGCAGACTCCCGAGCTGCAGCGCGTCCGTCAGCTCGTCCAGGCGTCGCTTCCAGGCGGCTTCGGGCAGGCGGTAGATGTCCCGCAGCAGGGAAAAGCTGTCGATGATCGGCACGTCCCACCACAGCTGTGTCCTCTGCCCGAAGACGACGCCGATGTGCCTGACGTGCTCCCGGCGGTCAGCCCAGGGCGTTCTGCCGTCGATGAGGACGGAACCGCTTTCCGGCGTCAGGATGCCGGAGAGGATCTTAATGGTGGTGGACTTGCCGGCGCCGTTGGGGCCGATGTAGCCGATCAGCTCGCCCCGCCCGACCTGAAAGGACAGGCCGCGCAGCGCCTCCACCCTTTCCTTGTCCCTGAACAGGGAGGCGCGGGCTCTCTTTTTCCGGACGACGAAGGTCTTTCTCAGGTCGTTGACTTCGATGTAGCTCATGCGCCGCTCCTTTCATTAGCCGCGAACGCCACCGCAGTCCGACAGGCCGCGGTGGCGTCGTTTTGTCCGCCCGGTCAGGCCGTCAGGCGCGGTTTCAGACGGGTTTCAGCACGACGGCCGTGCGCGCGGGGAGGTAGAGCCTTACGTTGTTGCCCTCCACGCCCGGCGTGAAGGCGCTGAACCGCTCGTGCGCGTTGCGCCCGTAGCCGCCGTAGCAGTAGTCGTCCGAGGAGAGGACGAGCTCGTAATCCCGGCCCTGAGACACAGGGATGAGGTAGTTTTCATAGCTCTGAGCCGGCGCGAAATTGAACGCGAACAGCAGCCCGCCCCGCTCGAAGGCCAGGACGTGGTCGTCTTGATGCAGGCGCTTGAGCTGCGGCCATTCCTCGTCGAATATGCGGTTCTGCGTGGCGAGGTGGATCATGTCGCGGTCGAAGTCGTTGAGGAAGCGGTACTTCAGGTTTTTGTCGTTCATGAGGCTCCACTGACGCCTGCAGTACTGGAAGGAGTTGTCGTTTCCGGGACGGGGGAAGTCGATCCACTCCGGATGCCCGAACTCGTTTCCCATGAAGGTCAGATACCCCGTGCCGCCCGCCGCCATGGTCAGAAGGCGCGTCATCTTGTGCAGGGCGATGGCCCGGTCGATGATCTGGGTATGGGTGTTCTGCTCCATCTGGTCGTACATCGCGGCGTCGGCGAGGCGGAAGATCATGGTCTGATCGCCGACGAGGGCCTGGTCGTGGCTCTCGACATAGGCGATGGTGGGGGCGTTTCTGAAGGTCATCTCCGTCCACAGCTTGTCCAGGCTCCAGTCCTCGTCGCGCTGGGTCTTGACCATTTTGATCCACAGATCCGGCAGACCCATCCCCAGCCGCGCGTCGAAGCCCAGCCCGCCGCTGTGTACCGGTTCGCACGTGCCGGGCATGCCGGACATGTCCTCCGCGATGGTCAGGGCGCGCTTGTTCAGACTGTGCACCAGCTCGTTAGCCAGCTGCAGATACGTCACGGCCTCCACGTCCGTGTTCATCGTGAAATAATCTCCCAGGCCGCTGAAGTCGCGCCCCAGGCCGTGGTCGTGGTAGAGCATGGAGGTCACGCCGTCGAAGCGGAACCCGTCGAAATGGTAGGTCTCCATCCAGAACTTCAGGTTGCTGAGCAGGAAGTGCAAGACGCCCGGCTTGTCGTAATCGAAGCACTTGGTGCCCCAGGCGCTGTGGTCGCCCTGCGCGCCTTCATGGAAGAACTGGGTCGAAGTGCCGTCAAAGAGGTTGATGCCCTCAAGGGAGTTCGTGGCCGCGTGGGAATGAACCACGTCCAGAAGCACGCGGATCCCCATGCCGTGCGCCTTGTTGACCAGGTATCTGAGGTCCTCCGGCCGGCCGAAGCGACTGGAGGCGGCGTAGAAATTGCTGACCTGGTAGCCGAACGAAGCGTAATAGGGGTGCTCCATGACGGCCATGAGCTGGATCGTGTTGTAGCCCAGATCCTTGACGTGGGGCAGGACGTTGTCGGCGAACTCCCTGTAGGTGGCGATGCGCCGATCCTCGCTGGACATGCCCACGTGCGCCTCGTAGATCAGGGGCGGCTCGTCCAGACGGAAGCCCTTGTCCGTCCAGGGGAAGGGCTCGTCCTGATCCCAGACCTCGCAGCACCAGCTGTGCGTGTTCCAGTCCTGCGTGGCCCGCATGGTGTAAAGGGGCAGGTGCTGGGTGAGCTTGTCGCCGTTTTTGACGATCGTGATGACGTTGCTGCCCGGATGAATCGTCTCCCCGGGGAGGAACAGCTCCCACACGCCGTCGCCTTCTGGGAGGCGGGTCATCGGCCACTTTTCCCACGCCCAGCCGCAGAAGTCGCCGCTCAGGTAGAGCTGATCCGCCGCCGGGGCCCACTCTCTGTAGACCCATCCGCCCTCCGTTTTATGGAAGCCGAAGTAGCGGTGCGCGTTGGCAAAGTCTCTGAGCCTCTGTCCGTCCGGAAGAAGCTGCGCCTTTTTGGCCTTGTATAGCGACATGCGCAGGTCGATGTCTTTTTTGAAGGGCTTGAGTTCGGGGTGCCGTTTGAATATGCCGTACATTACTTATCCCCCTCGCGTCAGGTGTTTTTCATCCGATGAATATGAAATCATTATATGCCCTGTCATGAAAATGCGCAAGGCTTTTTTCCGGACAGCGAGAGTGTAAGGCTTTGGCGTCCCACTTGACGCACAAAAAGCAGGCCGCCGAAGCCGGGAACAGGTTAAATCTGACGAAAAAAGGACGGACCCGGTTCGCTTCGGGTTCGTCCCAGTTCTTTATACAGAGGCTTATTCCGCCTTGGCCTCGCAGTACAGGCAGCGGTAGATGCGGGCGCTCTTGTTGGTGAGCTTGAAGATCTGCGGCAGTTCCTGTTCCACGCTGGAGATGCAGCGCGGGTTTTTGCACTTGAGGATCCCGGTGACCCGGTCGGGGAGCTTCAGGTGCTTTTTCTCGACGAGCTTTCCGTCCTTGATGATGTTGACCGAGATGTCCGGGTCGATGTAGCCCAGGAGATCCAGGTCCACGTCCAGCTCGCTGTCGATCTTGATGATGTCCTTTTTCCCCATTTTATGGCTGACAGCGTTTTTGATGATGGCGACCGAGCAGTCCAGCTTGTCGAGGTTCAGCATCCTGTAGATGTCCATGCTCTTTCCGGCCTTGATGTGGTCCAGGACGATCCCGTTGTGTATCGAGTCGATGTTCATCATTCCACCCCCAAAAGCTTCATGATCAGCGCCATGCGCACGTATTTGCCGTTGAGAACCTGCTTGAAGTAGGCCGCTCTGGGATCCGCGTCCACGGCGGTGGAGATTTCGTTGACCCTGGGCAGCGGATGCAGGATGGACATGTCGGGTTTGGCGGTTTTGAGCTTTTCCGGGGTCAGGATATAGCTGTCCTTCAGGCGCAGGTAGTCCTCCTCGTTGAAAAAGCGCTCCCTCTGTACGCGGGTCATGTAGAGGATGTCCAGATCGGGCATGACGGATTCGAGGTTGGTGGTCTGCACATAGTCCAGGTGCTTGTATTGAAGGATTTCCTTTTTGATGTAGCTGGGGAGCTTCAGCTCTTCAGGCGATATGAGGACGAATTTCACATTTTCGTACCGCGAGAGGGCCGCGATCAGCGAATGCACCGTTCGGCCGAACTTCAGGTCCCCGCAGAAGCCGACGGTCATGTTGTCGAGCCGCCCCTGCTCGCGGGATATGGTCAGAAGATCCGTCAGCGTCTGGGTGGGGTGGTTGTGTCCGCCGTCGCCGGCGTTGATGACCGGCACCGACGCGGCCATGGCCGCAACGAGCGGCCCGACCTCCTTGGGATGGCGCATGGCGATGATGTCGGCGTAGCAGCTCACCGTGCGCACGGTGTCGGCGACGCTCTCGCCCTTGGCGGCGGAGGAAGAGGCGGCCTCAGAGAAGCCCAGCACCTGCCCGCCCAGCTCATACATCGCGGCCTCGAAGCTCAGGCGTGTGCGCGTCGACGGCTCAAAAAACAGCGTGGCCAGCTTCTTGTAGCGGCACTTCTCGCGGTACTGCTCCGGGTGAGCGATGATGTCGTTGGCCTTTTTGAGGAGTTCGTCGATCTCTTCCGTGCTCAGATCCAGGATGTCGATCAGGTTTTTCATGCCTTCGAGCCCCCGATCCAGGATTCGTCCGACGGGTTGTCGCGGAAGGCCAGCAGCCGGGCGACGTCTCCGCCGGTGATAAAGCCCGTCTCCGCGGCGACGCGCACGGTGGTGTCGAAGTCCGTCAGAGAGGTGTTTTCGAGGCCGGCCTCGCCAAGGCGGTCGAGGCCCTTCTTCATGCCGTAGGTGAAGATGCTGACGATGCCCAGCACCTGTGCGCCCGCTTCGCGCAGGGCGGTGCAGGCGTCGATGACGCTTCCGCCGGTGGAAATGAGGTCTTCGATCACGACGACCTTCGATCCCGGCTCGAGCTTGCCTTCGATCTGATTGCCCCGGCCGTGATCCTTGGCGCCGGAGCGCACGTATCCCATGGGCAGGCCCAGGATATGAGCGGCGATGGCCGCGTGGGCGATGCCCGCGGTCGCCGTGCCCATGAGCGCGTCCGCGTCCGGGTATTTTTCGCGCACGGTCTCGGCGATGGCGTTTTCAATGACGCCGCGGGTCGCCGGCGCGGTGAGGGTCAGCCGGTTGTCGCAGTAGATGGGGCTCTTTATGCCGCTCGCCCAGGTGAAGGGCTCGTCCGGCCTAAGGAACACGGCTCCGATGTCCAGAAGATGACGGGATACGGTTTCGGCGTAAGCTGATATCATGTGTCGATTCCTCCTCGATGCGATGAGCGGGCTTCAGCCCACGAATTCGCGCACGCAGCGCTGATAGGCGGCGACGGGATCTTCGGCGGCGGTGATGGGTCGGCCCACGACGATGTAGTCCGAGCCCAGTTCGCGCGCCCTCTGCGGGGTGGTGACGCGGGCCTGATCGCCCTTCTGGCTGTCCGCGAAGCGCACGCCCGGCGTCACGGTCACGAAGTCCGAACCGAGGCTCTCATGCACCACGGGCGACTCCAGTGGCGAGCACACGACGCCGTCCAGGCCGGCGTTCTTCGCGTTCAGGGCGTATTTGGCGACCACTTCGGGCAGCGGGCGCTCGATCAGGAGTTCGTCGCGCATGCGCTCTTCGCTCGTGGACGTGAGCTGCGTGACGGCGATGAGCATGGGCCGTGAGCCGTCGGGCCTTGTGAGTCCCTCGATGGCGGCGCGCATCATGTCGATGGTGCCGAAGGCGTGCACGTTCGTCATGTCGACGTCCAGGTCGCGCAGGACGGCCATGGCCTTTTTGACGGTGTTGGGTATGTCGCAGAGCTTGAGATCGAGGAAGATCTTATGCCCGCGCTCGCGGATCGCGCGGATGATGGCCGGCCCCTCGGCGTAGTACAGTTCCATCCCGATCTTGACAAAGGGTTTCTCGGTCTTGAAGCGGTCGAGGAATTCGAAGGTCTGCCCGGCGGTCGAGAAATCGCAGGCGATGATGACGTCTTTACCCACAGTGTGCGCCTCCCGTAATCGTTTTTAGATTGTCTATGCCGTATTTGTTCATGACGCCCGGCAGATCGGCGATGATCCGCTGGCAGGCGTAGGGGTCGATCAGATTGGCCGTCCCGACCTGAACGGCGCTCGCGCCGCAGAGCATCATCTCGATGACGTCCTCGGCGGAGGCGATGCCTCCCATGCCGATCAGGGGGATACTGACGGCCTCGTACACCTGGTAGACCATCCGCTGAGCGACGGGTCGGATGCCCGGGCCGGAGTATCCGCCCATTTTGTTGGCGATGATGGGCTTTTTCGTCCGGAGGTCCACGCGCATGCCCAACATCGTGTTGATGAGGCTCAGACCGTCCGCGCCGGCGTCCTCGCAGGCCCGGGCGATGGTGACGATGTCCGTCACGTTCGGCGAGAGCTTGATCCACACTGGCTTGCGCGTGACGGTCTTGACCGCCCGCGTGACAGCCGCGGCCTGTTCGGGCTGCGTGCCGAAGGCCATGCCGCCCCCGTGGACGTTCGGGCAGCTGACGTTGACTTCGATCCAGCCGATCTGTTCTATAGCGTCAAGCTTTTCACATGTCCGGGCGTACTCCTCGACGGAGAAGCCGCTGACGTTTGCTACCACGGGCTTGTGAAAGACGCGCAGCAGCTTCGGCAGTTCCTCGGCGATGACGCTGTCCACGCCGGGATTCTGAAGGCCCACCGCGTTGATCATGCCGCTGTCGCACTCGGCGATGCGGGGGGTGGGGTTGCCAAATCGCGGATTGAGCGTTGTGCCCTTGAAGGAGAACGACCCGAGGACGTCGATGTCGTAAAGCTCCGCGAACTCGTATCCGTATCCGAAGGTGCCGCTGGCGGCGATGACGGGGGTGTCGAGCTTTATGCCGTTGAGGGTCACGCTTGTGTCGGCCACAGGATCTCCTCCCTTCTGAAGACGGGTCCGTCCTTGCAGACGCGCCTCGGTCCCGATTTTGTCATGACGCTGCAGCCCATGCACGCGCCGAATCCGCAGCCCATGCGCTCTTCGAAGCTGTATTGGCCGCTCGTCCGGGCCGTTCGCTCGATCGCGCGGTACATGGGCATGGGCCCGCAGGTAAAGAAGTAATCGTATTCCAGTTCGGACATGACGTCGGTCACGAAACCCGCTCGGCCATAGGAGCCGTCCGCCGTGGTCACGTACGTCTCAAGCCCCAGCCTGGCGAAGAGATCCTCTCCGTAAACCTCGTCCTTCGTGTTGTAGCCCAGGACGGCGGTTGGCTTCACGCCCTTGCCGACACATGCCTTCGCGAGGGCGTAGAGCGGCGCGCAGCCCGATCCGCCGCCCAAGAGGAGCGGCCTTCTAACGCCTTCCGGCAGAGAATACCCGTTTCCCAGCCCGCACAGGACGTCGAGCGCTGTCCCCGCCGGCAGGGCGGTCATGTACTCGGTGCCCCGCCCGACGGGCTTGTAGATGACGCAAAAGCCGCTTTCATCCCAGTCGTGGATGGACATGGGCCTGCGCAGGGGAAAGGACTCGAGCTTTATGTTGACAAACTGTCCGGGCGCAGTGATGGCCGAGGTGTCCCCTTCCAGGATCATGCGGTGATATACCACGTTGAGCGGTTCGTTCGATCTGATGACATATGTGCCCTGGCGCATGGATCGCGCCTCCTTTACAGGCTCGCCCGCCATACGGGTTCGCCGTGATATACCGTCATCCGGCACGCGCCGCTGACAGTCCAGCCCTCGAAGGGCGTGCTCTTTCCCATACTCAGGAAATCGGACGGATCGACGACGTATTCGCGCTGAAGGTCAAACACCGTGAAATTAGCCGTCTGTCCCTCGTTCAGCCCGCAGGGAATGCCGAAGCGGCGTCCGGGATTGACGGACATCAGCTCGACAAGGCGTGACAGGCTGAGAATGCCCGGCTTTACCAGATATGTGTACAGGAGCGGGAAGGCCGTTTCCAGGCCGACCACGCCCATCAGGCTGCCGTCAAGGCCGTGGCTCTTTTCATCAGCGGAATGGGGCGCGTGATCCGTGGCGATCATGTCGATCGTCCCGTCGAGGAGCCCTTCGACGAGCGCGTCGCGGTCTCGCCGCGAGCGGATGGGCGGGTTCATCTTGAACCGGCCCTCTTCCTTGAGCATGCTGTCGTCCAGGAGCAGGTAGTGCGGCGCCGTTTCGCAGGTCACGTCCACGCCCCGCGCCTTGGCCTCGCGGATGAGATCGACGCTCTCCTTGCAGGAGATGTGGCACACGTGATAGCGGCATCCCGTAGCCTCGGCGAGGCGCAGATCCCGGGCGATCGGCAGGTACTCGCTCTCCCGGCATATGCCCCGATGACCGTGAAGGCGGGCGTAGTCGCCGTCGTGGATGTATCCGCCGCGGAGAAGATCGTTCTGCTCGCAGTGCGCAGCCAGGATCCGATCAAGGGCTTTGGCCTTTTCCATGCATGCCCGCATGACGTCTTCGGACTGGATGCCCTTTCCGTCGTCGGAGAAGGCGCAGATGTCGGGAGCCATGGCCTCCATGTTGGAGAGCGTTTCGCCCTTTTCACCGACGGTGCAGGCTCCGTAGGGACGGACGTCGATGCACGCGCCCTGCCGGATGAGCTGCAGTTCCTCGTCGAGATGCGGGCGCGAGTCCGGCACGGGATTCAGGTTCGGCATGGCGCAGACCGCCGTGTAACCGCCGCGGGCCGCCGCCCTCGAACCGGTGGCTATGGTCTCTTTATAGGAAAAACCCGGCTCTCGAAAATGCACATGCACGTCGATGAGACCGGGTAATGTGACGCATCCGTCAAAGTGAAAGATTTCTCCCTCGGCGGGACGGGCGCTGATCAATCCATCCGTCACGGAAAGCTCGCGGGGAGAAAAAACGCCGTTTTCATAGCACAGGCAGCCTTTGACCGTCAGGTTCAAGCGAACTCCTTTCCGGGCGGCAAAAAATAAAGCCTTGCCGCGCCACGGCAAGACATAACGGCACAGTCGCGCCGTCTCATTCATCTTGCCGGTCTCTCAGTACCGTCTTAAAGATGATTTTTTCATCCGTCCACATCATATTACGGAGAAAACCGGCGCCTGTCAAGCGCGTCCCGGTGAGGAGCCGAAATTTATCACGGCCTTTGCCACGGGTTAACCTGTCACCGCTTCCGCGGTTTCATCCACGCGAGATGAAGGGATATGGGCTGATCGCCCCGGGCGAAGACGTGTTTTCCCGCCACGAGGAAGCCGATCATCACGCAGCCGAGGCGTATGCCACCGCTTGGCAGAAACAGCAGGCTCAGGAGCGCAAAGAGGTTGTACGTGACGACGGAGCGCCAGAGGTGCGTGTCAACGACCGCCACCGTGGAGAAAAAGATGTAAAGGCCCGCCAGGAGGAGAAACGCTTCTCTGACCGGATAGAGCCCCAGCGCGACGCCGAAGGAGACGGCGATGCCCTTTCCGCCGCCCCGGAATCGGGTAAAGGCCGGGAACAGATGCCCGATCACCGGCGCGGCGACGATCAGGCCGAAGATCAGCGCCGTGGGATCGGCGTTTCTCATGGCGATAAATGTCGGAAGGAAGCCCTTCATCACGTCGCCAATCAGGGCGGGAACGCCGCATTTCAGGCCGCCGTGGCGAAACGCGTTGAAGACGCCTAGATTGCCGTCGTCGCTGGGGGTGACGATGTCCGTACGAAACAGGAGGGCGGGGAGCCATTTGGCGAGCATCAGACTGCCGCTCAGGTACCCCGCCAGAATCAGGCCGATGTTGAGCATGTGCGAACCCCTTTTCAGCGGGACTTTTCCTCGATCAGGTCGAGGATTCTCTCCGCCGCGTCGGGAAGAGCGTTGAGGGACTGGTTTTTCATCATGGCGCGCTGACGGACGGCGTCCCGGGCGAGCTCTACCCCATAGGTGATCTGATCGTCGATAGACTGCGCGGCGTAGGAAAGGCCGTGCTCTTCGAAGAACATGCTGTTGGCGGTTTCACAGCCGGGGATGGGCGCGGTATGGATCAGGGGAACGTTTCTGACCAGCGCTTCGGTGGAGGTGAGGCCGCCGGGCTTGGTGTACAGGACGTCGCACGCGGACATGTAGGCCGCCACCTGATCGGTGAAGCCGATGATCCTGACGCGCTCTTTACCCCTGAATTTCTCGTTCAGGGCGTTTAAAAGGCGCTGATTGTTTCCGCAGATCACGACGATATACCCATCGCTTACTTCCTGGTAGAGGCGCTGCGCAAAGGTCATAATGCGCCCCGATCCCATGCTCCCGCCCATGACGAGAAAGACGGGGTCGTCGGGGGGAAGATCCATGGCCTTTCGGGCCGCGGCCCGATCCTCCCCGCCAGAAAAGCGTTTGCTGACGGGAATGCCGAGCGGCGCGAGCCGCTGCTCGGGCAGGCCGCGCCGGACGTATTCGGCGACGAGGTCGGCATGGGGAATGACATAATAGTCGCAGTCCAGTTCCTCCCAGAAAGGCTGGCAGGTGTAATCCGTCGCGATGGCCACCGTCAGGGGGAGCGCGTAGCCCTTGCGGCGCAGGTAGCTGACGGCCTGACAGGCGAACAGGTGCGTCATGACGACGGCGTCGAAGCGGTTGTTCTCCAGGTATTGCTGAAGCTTCCGCGCGAAGGGGATCATCGCGTAATAGACGGGGGAATACCGCTTCGTCGTGCTCAGTTTCTGCGCCGTACCGTAGATCATCCCAAAGAAGTGAGGCGTGTATTTCGCGATATTGATATATGAATTGCTTATGAGGTCGCTGGCCGTCTGGTTGATCAGAGAGAGGAAGTCCAGCTTAACGGTTTCATGGCCGCGAGCCTGACAAACCTCGAGCACAGCGCTCGCGGCGGTATTATGACCTCCGCCTGTGTTGCAGGTCAGGATCAGTATCTTCATTTTAAGAGTCCTCGTTGCGTAATATTCCGTACTTAAGGACGGATCATAGTTTTTCAGTGACGGCTCGCCGGTCTTCCGGCGAGAGATTCAGCGCGTCCATCGCCTGTTCTCTTGTCAGATTTAGCATTGTCATGATGTTTCGTACATGAGCCAGCGTAGCGTCAGCGCGACCCTCAGCGCGACCCTCAGCGCGACCCTCAGCGCGACCCTCAGCGCGACCCTCAGCGCGACCCTCAGCGCGACCTTCAGCGCGACCTTCAGCGCGACCTGCGGCTAGCCCTTCTTTCCTGGCGGTGGACATTTGATTCTCATAATCCAGTTGAGCCATACGGCGATCCCATAGCAGTTGTCGTTCGGACGGCGTGCTCATTATGACTTCCATTGTCTTCATCGCCTCCCTGACACCGTTGTTTTCAATTCGATTTATTTCGCTCCAGGTTTGAGCGCGAAACGCATTCGCCCACTGTAGAAGGCTTTGGTTTTGATCCCCCGATTGTTCATTCACAGCAGTCAGATCCAGCACGTAGAAGGAAAGCTTGTCGGAGTACAAACGTCCTTCCATATCTCTTAGTTCATATTTAGCGTAAAACCGCTTATGATCGGGGAAAAGCGTGTGGTCCATGATGGCGATTTGTACGACAGGCTGCAGTTCTTCGTATTGAAACTGTGAACCTCTGGACTGTTCATCGATTTGCCGGCAAGCATAAACCAGCGTTCGGTTTGTCCAGTTCTCAAAACGACGCACCTGTAATTCGATGAGGATGTATTCGCCATCATTTACGTGAAGTTTCAGGTCGAGGACTGTGACCTTTGTGTCGATCGAAGAATTGTACTGCATCGGATTGAGAACATCTATTGATTCGATATTCTCCTCGGGCATGCTCAACAGTGCGCTCAACAGACTCCGCAGCGCTTTCATGTTTTGGGAGAACACCATATGAAACAAAAGATCGTTCGTTAGTGCGCAATAATCGAACACCTGAGGAACTTGGGCGGGTTCTTTCATCGTCAATCACCCTGCTTTTATTGTTTTATGCCGCGCGTCTCGAACAGATCCCCAAACAGGTCTTCGCGGTACGCGCCCGCCGCGGTCAGCCCGCGCATGGATTCGATGACGGCCTCCCTGTCGCTGGCGTAGGTGACGCCGAACCATTGATCGTCCGTGGGGAGTACGTCTACGGTGGCTCTGCCGGCCTCAAGCATTTCCTGCATGAAGGTCGGCAGCAGGAACTCAGCCTTCGGCTCCTGAGCGTGAAGCTTCAGGAAGGCCTCGAATCCGGTCTTCAGGTCGCCGATGAAGCTCTTCTGAAAGCCCCACATGTTCATGGATACCGGCGTCTCAAGGGGGAAGACGCGTTCTCCCGAACGGGCGGCGTCGCCGTCCCTGACCAGGTCGCGCGTCTCCTCTATGCGCGTCACGCGGCCGTCAGGCCCGACGGCGCATATGCCGCGGGTGACGCCGCCTCCCTCGCTGAGCGTCCGGCCCAGCTCGAATCCGGCCAGGGCGCAGGGGCGCACGGGACCGTCTTCGTGAGCTGTCAGCCAGTTATGAACGAGCCTGTAAGCCTTTTTGCCGTAATAGTCGTCGGCGTTGATGACGCAGAAGGGCTCGTCGATGACGTCCCGGCAGCTGAGCACGGCGTGGCCCGTTCCCCAGGGCTTGACGCGCTCCGCGGGACAGGTAAAGCCGGCCGGCAGGTCGTTTTTATCCTGATAGACATAGGCAAGCTCGACGCCCAGGCGGTCGGTGACCTTCAGTATGCGCCGCCCAATGGCTTCGTCAAAGTCCTGACGGATATCCTCGCGTATGATCAGCACGATTTTGTTAAAGCCCGCGGCGATGGCGTCGTGAATGGAGTAGTCGATGATCAGTTCGCCATTCAGGCCGATGGGCGTCAGCTGCTTGATGCCTCCGCCAAAGCGGGAGCCGATGCCGGCGGCCATCACAACTAGGGCAGTTTTCATGATGCAGGACCTCCTTATGAGGCGTTCTGTGGGTCAGACTGGTTTGTTTGTCTCAATTCGAGAAGGCGCTGATACTGCTCGGTCTTGCCCTCGCGGTTCAACAGCGCCAAAAGCCGGTCGTAAGGCTCGTCGCGGGTCGGCGCGTTGGTGATGAGGTAGACGTACACCGATTCCGCGCGGTCAAGGGCGTTGCACTCCTCAAAGCAGCGGGCTACCCGCAGGGCGAAATCGAAGTCGTCCCTGTTCTGCCGGAAGGCGCGATAGTAGGAGTCCGCCGCGTCCGCGTAATTGGCGTTGGCCTTCTGCCAGTCGCCCAAGGTCATATAGTCCTCCGCTGAGGCGGCGATATTGCTGGACGCCCGCAGCCTGCGCCCCGCGTCTGTGCGGAAGGCGAACCAGTATCCAATGAACACCAACGCCAGCACGGTGACGACCGATATGATGATCATGACGGCCTTGCGCCCCGCGCCGACGTCGTCCTCATCGTAGTCGTCATCGTCGTAGTCGTCGTCCTCGTCTTCATCCTCGCCGTAGAAGGGGTCGTTGCGCTTCTGCTGCTCCAGGCGGAGCCTGGCGGTGGCGCGCTCGTCCTCGAAAGTCCGCTTGCGCTTGTCCGCCTCCTGACGCTCATCCTCGAAGAGGAACACGTCTCCCTTATCAGCCGGCGCGTGCCTGGAAGCGGTATGTCCTTCCTCTCCGATCGTAGGCATATGCCGTCGCTCGTCGGACGGCTTATCGGGGGCGTGCGCGCTGTCGGCGCTCGTCTCTTCCGTCAAAACAGGCAGTTTTGTGCCGCAGAAATTGCAGAATCTGGCGCCCTGCACATTTTCTTCTCCGCAGGATGGGCATTTCATCGTAGTTCGTTCCTCCGCATGTATCGTCGAATAGCGTCCGTTTATGACTTGACAGTCCGCAGCGATTCGTAGTATGGATCGCCGCTGAAGTCGCGGCTGTCGTCCACCTCGCCGCCGAGAGCCTCTATGGCGTTGACGATTTCGATGTAGTCGAGATAGTTGATGTCCTGGCTCATTAGCGACGCGCGCAGCGGCTCGATGGCGCGAGCGTCGCCCAGTTTTGCCAGATACGAGGCGAACAGCGCCCTTTGGTCGAAGCGGGTCTTAAAGGCGTTCTCCACATAGGAATAGATGCGTTCATTGCCCGGAAAGTTGCACAGGACGTCCAAAAATATGTCCTGCGCCGCCGCCGGCGCGTTTTCCATGCGGTCAAGGATGGGAACGACGCAGGCTTCGCCCAGGTTTTTGAGCAGTTCAGCCGCCACGTCGGCCGTGTCGGAGGGCTCTTCCGCCGCCGAAATGATGTCGAGACACATTTCCATGGCGTCAACCGCGCCGATTTCCGTGAGCAAATTGAGCGCCGTGACGCGCAAAGCCTCGTCCTTGCCGCCGCGCGCCAGTTCCATGAGCGGATGGACGGCCTCTTCCTGCCGGTCGGCGATGGCTTCGAGCAGCAGGTCGGGCACGGATACGCCGCCTTCCTGATAGGCCTGGAGCAGGTCGATCAGTTCGTTTACGCTCTCAATCTCCTGAAAGTACGCCTCCGGCACCTTTCCGTCCAGGAAAGCCTGCGGCTCGCTGATCCAGCGCATGTAAAGCTCCGGGATCCGGTCCTCCATTTCATCCATGGTCTTATAATGCTTGCGGTTGAACTTGACCCACTGTTCCATGTATGACTGAAAATGACTGTCAAAGTCAATAAGGCGCATCGGGATATCTCCTTTTATGTTGAATGGTTCGGAGACGGCTTACTTTGCCGTCGCGCGCTCCAAAAGCGTCCTGAGCTGAATCTCCGTAAAGCGGTATCTTTTGTTGCAGAACTGGCAGTTGACCTCGGCGCCGTGATCCTCGTGGATCATGTCGTCGAGCTCCTGGCGGCCCAGGGATATCAGGCCGCGCTCGAAGCGCTCTCGGCTGCAGTCGCAGACGTAAGCGGGCATTCCACGGCCAAGGATTTCCGGCTCAAGATGACCGAGCAACTGTGAAAGCGTCCCCATGAGCCCGTATTCCAGGAAGGTATGGCTGATGTTTAAAAACATCGGCGCGCTCTGTTCTATCGAATGCAGGGCGACGTCTGAGCAGCCGGGCATGATCTGAATGATGAGTCCGCCTGCGGACAGCACCTTTTCGCCCACCAGCACGCCCAGCGAGACCAGCGACGGTGTCTGTTCTGAAGCCGTGAAGTACATGGCCAGATCCTCGCCGATTTCACCCGACACCAGATTGCTGATCCCGACGTATGGCTCTTTGAGCCCCAGATCCTTGATGACGGTCAGCTGTCCGTCCCGGCCGACGGCCCGGCCCACGTCAAGCTTGCCGTCAGCGCGCAGGCTGAGCTCGACGTCAGGGCACTGGACATAGCCCTTTACGGTGCCGTCGGCGTGCGCCACGGCCAGCACGGTTCCGAGAGGCCCTCCGCCCTTGAGATAGGCCGTCAGGCTGTCACGCTCGTCCTTGAGCATGTTGCCCATCATCGAAGCGCCGGTCAGCAGCCGCCCGAGGGCAGCCGTCGCCACGTTTGACAGATTGTGTATGTCCCGCGCTTCCTGAACCAGGCGGGTCGACTGACAGAGAAACGCCCTGGCCTGTCCGCCCATCAGGGAGAGGCGGAGCGTGCCGTCCGTTTGGAACTGAGAAGGTTGCATTCAGTTTGTGCCTCGCTTTGCGGTAAAGTGTATGCGAAGATCCGTTTCCGCGGGAGGGGTTGCCGTCCGGTCGCCATAGGAGCGGATGTCCAGGAAACCGCACTCGCCCAGCCAGCGGGCGATTTCCTCGCTCGTATGGACGCGCTGGCGATGCAGCTCGTCAAACCTGCGGTACAGGCCGTCTTCGCGGCGGGCGAAGAAGGTCAGATCCATGCTGAGGACGCGGGATCGTTCGTCGTATGTGTTCTTCCAGAGATAGGCCACGTCGCCGCGGTCCTCGCCGTAGAATCCGTCCGCCATGGGGAGGAGCTTGGCCGGGCTCGACATGTCAAAGGCGATGACGCCGCCGGGCCTGAGACTTGACCACACCCGCCGGAGAAAGGCCTTTACATCGGCCTCCGACGTCAGGTAGTTGACCGCGTCGCAGCAGGCGAGCACGGCGTCCACGGGTCTGTGCAGGGCAAGCCGGCGCATGTCCTGCTGGATGAAGGGGATCCTGAGCCCCGATTTACGGGCCTTGGCCTGGGCGATCATCAGCATGTCGGGCGAGAGGTCGCACGCCGTGACGCGCAGCCCCGCGCGGGCGAGGCGAAGGGTCATGTTTCCCGTTCCGCAGCCGCATTCGCAGACGTCGCCGCCCGCGTAACCCGCGTCCTCAAGGATGCGCAGGTAATACCGGCTCCAGGCGTCGTAATCGAAGTCGTCCATGAGCCGGTCGTAGATCGAGGCGAAGCTTTCGTACATCATCGTGTGTCCGCGCCTTTTTCCCGGTCTTACAGGTTCTTGATGTCCTCGTCCGTGACCTGATCGTCTTCCTCGTCGTAGGCGGGATCGCGCAGGCCCTTGTTGACGCCGGCGCCCTCGATCCTCGGGTTGAGGAAGCGGTCAAAGCAGGCGTTGGCGTAGGAGATGGTCATGAACTGATAGAGCGCATACCCGATCAGCAGATAGTAGAGCATGAACACGAGCGAGACCCACTGCATGCCGATCGTAAAGATCAGCACCAGCGGGATGAACGTGGGCAGCGCCCAGAACAGTATGGAAAACGGGAGCCTCGCAATGGCCATGATGACGCCGTTCTGGATGAGGGTGCGGATGTTCATGTCGTAGGTGACGGCCATGGGGTAGATGAGCATGGTGGACATCCACCACAGCGCGCAGAAGATGATGACCAGCGCCTGCGGGATCATCCACAGGACAGATCCCACAGCGGCCATGGAGCTGTAATACGAGTAGCAGAAGTACAGAACCAGCAGAGAAAACCCGGATATAAATCCGAACGCGAGAGCGGTTTTCCAGTTGCCTTTGATGGTATCCTTGATATCGCTCATCATGAAGGAGTGCTCGTCACGCGCCCAGTTGCGCAGGGTCAGCGAGACGCCCATGCGCCCGATGGACGAGATCATCATGCAGGGTATGAGCCCGACGAGATAGATGAGCAGGTAACCGCGGATATCGCTGCTGGCCACGGCCTGCGCGGCGCCTTCCTCGCCAAGACCGAGACTGTTGGTGATGACCATGTAGTGTATCACAGACCAGATGATCGTCGGCAGGGAGAATACGACGTATATGAGGTTAATGCCGATCAGGCTGCTGAAGCGCACTCTGAGCATGGAGAAGAACAGTTCCACGCGGTTCTTGGGCAGCTGATCCGGCGTGAAATCGGCCTTGCCGGCCTTTCCGTAGTAAAAGCTGTTGAACAATCCTGCCATTTGGTTTTCCTTCTTTCATAAGCAAGCGTTATGATTTCTCATTTAAATGATACCACAAATGCGAGGATTTGCCAACAGTAAATTGACGGCGCGGCCGCGCAGGCCAGGCCGCGGAGGATGACTCGGAGGATGACGTCGAGCAAAAGATCAATTGCGGGCTGGAAATCCGGGCTAAGGTGTGGTATCATCATAACGGTTATACAAAAAGCGCTGTACACCGGCGCGAATCAGGTGAAGGAGGGCTATACCCTATGGATCATATCTGGGAAAACCCGGCGATCCAGCACGAAAACCGGCTGGCGCCCCGCGCGGCGTTCACGTACTACGACACCGAGGCCAAGGCGCTGGCCCGCAACGAGGATGAATCCGCGTGCCGTCTGCTGTTGAACGGGGAGTGGCTTTTCAAACTCGTGGATTCGCCGCTCAAAGTCGATCCGGCGTGCTTCGGCGAGGATTGCGTGCCTGACAGCGCCTGGGGGACGATCAGCGTGCCCGGCTGCTGGCAGATGCAGGGCTACGGCGGCAAGCCCGTCTACAGCGGCGCGCCGTACCTGTTCCCGGTCGAGCCGCCGTACGTGGCGACGGACAACGACACCGGCCTTTACAGGCGCGAGTTCACCCTGCCCAAGGCCATGGAGGGCAGGCGCGTGGTGATTCGCTTCGAGGGCGTGGGGTGCATGTTCTTCGTGTACGTCAACGGACAGAAGATCGGCATGTCCAAGGGCTCGCACATGACGGCGGAGTTCGACATCACCGACGCCGTCCGTCCGGGACGAAACCTGCTCGGCGTGGAGGTGCTCCGCTTCTGCGACGGCAGCTATCTGGAGATACAGGACATGTATCACATGTCCGGTATTTTCCGCAGCGTGAGCCTTCTGGCGACGCCCAAGACCGACTACATCGAGGATATATACCTCAGAGCCGACAGCACCGGCTGCCTGAAAGCCGAGGTCTCGGGAACCAGCGTGCACGCCCGCCTGTACGACGGCGACACGGTCGTCGCGGCGGCGTCGGGAACGAGTTTTGAAATGCGAGTCGAAAACGCGCGCCTGTGGAGCGCGGAGGACCCGTATCTGTATACGCTGATCGTCGAGGCGAACGGCGTGTTCGTCCCCGTGCGCGTGGGCTTCCGTACGGTGGAGAGAAGGGGCCCGGAGCTCCTGGTGAACGGCCGTCCCATCAAGGCGAAGGGCGTCAACCACCACGACACCAATACCGACACCGGCTGGGCCGTGGGGCGGGAAGCGCTGCTTCAGGACGTTCTCCTGATGAAGAGGCACAACGTCAACTTCATCCGCACGAGCCATTATCCCAGCGACAGCTATCTGTACGACCTGGCCGACGAATACGGCCTGTACGTCCTGGACGAGGCGGACATCGAATGCCACGGCATGACGGCGGTCAGCTGGAGCATGCTGTCGAAGAGCCCGGAATGGACGCGCGCCTACGTCGACCGGACGGAGCGCATGATCTATCGCGACCGCAACCACCCCTGCGTCGTGGCCTGGTCTCTGGGCAACGAGAGCGGCTTTGGCGACAATCACAGGGCCGCCGCGAAGGCCGCCAGGGCCATCGACAACCGGCTGATCCACTATGAAGCCGCGCGCGAGATGCCCGACTTCAACATGGAAGAGGTCATGAAGGATCCGACGAAGATGTACGCGATGCGCGAGGCGCGGGAAAAGACGCCCTGGGATCCGTGCGTGGATTTTGAGTCGGTGATGTACCCGCCGCTGGACCTTCTGGAGAGACACGCCCGGCGCGAGGACGACAGGCCGTTTTTCGTGTGCGAGTACGCGCACAGCATGGGCAACAGCCCGGGGACTCTGAAGGAGTATTGGGAGCTGATCTACCGCTATCCCAAGCTCCTGGGCGGCTGTATATGGGAATGGCAGGATCACGGCCTGCGCGCCTATACCGACAAGGGCGAGATGTACTGGGCGGGCGGCTGCGATTACGGCATGCCGTTTGAACTGCGCGGCGCGAACGGCAACTTCTGCAACGACGGCCTGATCGCTTCCGACAAGACGCCGCACCCCGCGATGACAGAGCTCAAAAAGGCCTATCAGCCGCTGTATTTTGAATTGGTCTCGCAGGATCCCGTGACCGTGAAGGTCATCAGCCATTATCAGTTCCTCTCCGACGAGTGCGCCGGAAAGTGGCGGCTCGTAAAAGACGGGATGACGCTTTCCGAAGGCGCGATCTGCATCGACGATCAGGCGCCCGGCACGGAAAGGGACTACGTCCTGCCCGTCGAGGTCCCGGCGGGGGAGTGCTTCCTGAACATCTCCTTCACGCTGAAGCGCGCCGCGAAGTGGGCGGAGGCCGGCTTCGAGGTTGCGTCCGAACAGTTTGTGCTCAACGAGGGACTCAGCGCCGCGCCCGCCTGCGCCTGCGCGCCCCTGAAGGGCTGCGCGGCGGCTTGCGAATACACGGTCGTCGGCGAGGACTTCAGCCTGAAGTTTGACCTGCTGCACGACGAGCTGACGCAGTGGATTCAGGGCGGCCGCAGCTGCCTGACGACGCCCGTCCGGCAAAACTTCTGGCATGCGCCCACCGACAATGACACGGGATTTGGTAACGGGGCGACGTCCAAGTGGCTGGGGCGCGGGATCGACCGACTCGTACCGCGAAACACCGCCGAGCCCGAGATCGTGGAGGAGCCCGGCAGGATCTCCCTCACGTTCAGGCAGCGCTGGGGCGCGAATCCCAACGCCGTGTGCCTTGATACCGTGCAGACGTATACGGTCTTCGGCGACGGAAAAATCGACGTGAAGGTTTCCTACAGAGAGCTCCCCGATCCCAAGACGAGCGCGCCGTTCTGGTGGCCGCGCCTGGGCGTGACGATGGGCTTGGCCAAAGAGATGAAGCGGATCAGCTGGCACGGGCGCGGCCCGGGCGAAAACTACGTCGACCGCTGCTGGGCCTCCGACATAGGATGGTACAGCGCCGACGTCGGGGACATGCATACCAGCTACGCCCGCATGCAGGAGAACGGCGCGCGCACCGACGTCAGGTACATGGCCGCGGCGGACCTGCGCGGCGCGGGCGTGAAGTTCACGGCCCTCTCGGCGCCGTTTACGTTCACGGCGCACGATTATACGGACGCCGCCCTCACGAAGGCGTGGCACGAGTACCAGCTCGAGCGCGCCGGATGCACCGTCATCGACATAGACCTCGCGCAGACCGGGCTCGGCTCGTCCAGCTGCGGCCCCGAGGCGCTTGACAAGTACAAGCTGTTCCTCAAGGACAGGGAACTGAGCTACAGTTTCCGCATGGAATATATAAACCGCTAAAGCTGAACAAATATGAGCGCTTCATGTCCGGCCGATTGCCCGGCCGGACATGAAGCGTTTTTGAGAAGAGATAGGCGATATGCGGTTGCCTGATGCGCGATCATCCGACCGCGC
>JAFRLF010000087.1 GCA_017431365.1 Clostridia bacterium
GCCCTGTCTGCGGGAAGAAGGATTTCACGGGTATCCGCCAGTTCAACCTGATGTTCAAAACCCATCAGGGCGTTACCGAGGACAGCACCAACGAGATCTACCTGCGCCCCGAGACGGCTCAGGGCATCTTCGTCAACTTCCTGAACGCCATGCGCACGACGCGCAAAAAGCTCCCCGCCGGCATCTGCCAGATCGGCAAGTCCTTCCGCAACGAGATCACGCCCGGCAACTTCATCTTCCGCGTGCGCGAGTTCGAGCAGATGGAGCTGGAATTCTTCTGCAAGCCGGGGGAGGACCTGCAGTGGTTTGAGTACTGGCGCGCGTTCTGCCGCGACTGGCTCCTGAGCCTCGGCCTGAATGAGGAGAAGCTGCGCCTTAGGGATCACGAGAAGGACAAGCTGGCCTTCTACTCCAAGGCGACGACGGACTTTGAGTACCTGTTCCCCTTCGGCTGGGGCGAACTGTGGGGCGTGGCCGACCGCACGGACTACGACCTCAAGCAGCACGCCGAGCACTCCGGCAAGGCCATGGAATACATGGACCCCGTGACGAACGAGAAATACGTCCCCTACTGCGTGGAGCCGTCCGTGGGCGTGGATCGCCTGGTGCTGGCCTTCCTGTGCGACAGCTACGACGAGGAGGACCTCGAGGGCGGCGACAGTCGCGTGGTCCTGCACATGCATCCGGCGCTGGCACCCTTCAAGGCGGCGGTCATGCCCCTGCAGAAGAACAAGCTGGGCGACAAGGCCAAAGAGGTCTACGCCATGCTCAGCAAGAAGTTCATGGTGGACTACGACGAGACCGGCTCCATCGGCAAGCGCTACCGCCGCCAGGACGAGATCGGTACGCCGTTCTGCATCTGTGTGGACTTCGACACCGAAGCCACGGGCAACGTCACCGTGCGCCATCGCGACACCATGCAGCAGGACGTGGTGGCCATCACAGACCTCGTGAAGTATATCGAGGATCGGATCGATTTCTGACAAATGAATCACATCAAAAGCCTTCCTTTCGGGGAGGCTTTTTGGTCAAATTCCCTTTCGGGAGACGAACGCGGGCCGGTGTTCCCGGCCGCCGACATGAGGAGGTCATTATTATGGACGAGAACCTGAACAAAGCCATACAGCAGTGGATCGACGATCACGCCGAGGAGTACATCGCCGACGTGCAGGCCCTGTCCCGCATACCCAGCGTGTCACGCGCCGACCTGAGGAAGGAAAACGAGCCCTTTGGTCCGGACTGCCGCAAGGCGCTGGACTGGGTGCTCAACCGTGTTAAGGAGCTGGGCTTCGAGGCGGAGGATCACGAAGGCTACTGCGGCTCCGCGTACCTTGGGGACAAGGACAACGCCATCGGCGCGTTCGGGCACGTCGACGTGGTACCCATCGCCGAAGGCTGGATCTATCCGCCCTATGGCGCGACGCGGGAGGGCGATCTGCTCTTCGGCCGCGGTGTGTCGGACGACAAGGGCCCGGCGCTCAGCGCGCTGTACGCCGCCCGCTGCATCCGCGATCTGGGCATCCCGATGAAGCACGGGTTTCACATGTTCTTCGGCTGCTCGGAGGAGACGGGCATGGAGGACATTCAGTATTTCATGAAGCACGCCCGCATTCCCGTCAAGTCCATCGTGCCGGACTGCGGGTTCCCGGTCTGCATCGCGCAGAAGGGCTCCCTGAACACCGAGGCCATCATCCCGGTGGGGGAGAGCCTTTTAAGCTTCGAGGCGGGGCTTGCGCCGAACATCGTGCCCACGCTGGCCGTGGCTGAACTCCGGTGCGACGCGGACGCGCTGACGGCCTGCGTCGCCGCCCAGAATCTGCCCGAGGATTACATCACGGTCGAGCGCATCGAGGGCGGAGCGCGCGTATCGGGACACGGCCTGCCCGCCCATGGCGCGGATCCGGAGAAGGGCCGCAACGCGATAAAGATCCTCACGCAGGCCCTGTCTCACGCGGAGGGCATCCTGGACGATACGACCGTCAGGGCCATGAAGGCCGTCGCCACGCTGACGAGCGGCTGCTACGGCGAGGCCTGCGGCCTGCAGGGCGAGGATCCTATTTCCGGGCGCACGACCACCAACTTCGGCCTGGCGAAGATCAGGGACGGCAGATTGTACGTCCGCATGGACGCCCGCGTCTCCATCGACGTGGACATCGACGAGGCCGAAAAGGCCTTTGCCGCCGCGGTGGAAAAACTGGGCTTCACTTATGAACTGGATCGGAAAAACCAGCCCTTCCACCTGAAAGACGACGACCCGGCCGTCCAGGCCCTGACGAAGGCCTACAGAGAGGTCACGGGCCGCGACGACCCGAATTACGCCATGGGCGGCGGCACGTACTCCCGGTATCTGCCCTCGGCCATCTCCTTCGGCCCGGGACTTCGGGAGGAGTACGCCCGGCCGGAGCTGCCGATGGGACATGGCGGCGCGCATCAGTGCGACGAATACGCGCACATCCCGTCGCTTTTGAAGGCGATGCTCGTCTATGTGCACGCGCTGATCGCGCTGGATCAGGCTGTTTAATCGGCTTTGCGGGAGCTGTGCGCCGAGCGCGGCTCCCGATTCTATGAAACATGTATGGGGAGGGATCCTTCTTGGATCGTGACATCAAAAAGATCGTTTCGCAGATGACTCTGGAGGAAAAGGCGGGCATGTGCTCGGGGCTGGACTTCTGGCATCTGAAGTCCGTGGAGCGCCTGGGGGTTCCGCAGGTGATGGTTTCCGACGGGCCGCACGGCCTGCGCAAACAGGCGCAGAAGGCGGACCATTTGGGCCTCGGGGAGAGCGTGGTGGCGGTGTGTTTTCCCGCCGCGTGCGCCATGGCTTCGAGCTTCGACAAAGACCTCATGTATGAGATGGGGCGTACGCTGGGCGACGAGTGCCAGGCGGAGGAGCTGTCCGTCCTGCTGGGGCCGGCGGCCAACATCAAGCGCAGCCCCCTCTGCGGCCGGAATTTCGAGTACCTCTCGGAGGATCCGTATTTGGCCGGAAAGATGGCGGCTTCGTATATCAAAGGCGTACAGAGCCGGGGCGTCGGCGTCAGCATGAAGCACTACGCCGTCAACAATCAGGAGTACAACCGCATGAGCTGCTCGTCCGACCTGTCTGAGCGCGCTTTGCGGGAGATCTATCTCAAGGCGTTTGAGATCGCCGTCAAGGAATCTCAGCCCCGCACGATCATGTGCAGCTACAACAAGATCAACGGCGTCTACGCCTCGGAAAACGCCCATCTGCTCAACGAGATCCTGCGCGACGAGTGGGGCTTCGAGGGCGCGGTGATGACGGACTGGGGCGCGGTGGCGGATCGCGTCAAGGGCCTTGAGGCCGGGCTCGATCTGGAGATGCCGGGCAGCGGCGGCGTCAACGACAAAAAGATCGTCGACGCGGTCAAGGATGGTTCCCTCGACGAGAAGATCCTGGATCGGGCGGTGGAGCGCCTTCTGAAGGTCATCTTCAGCTACAGCGACGGGAAGCGCCCGGACACGCCCTTCGACCGCGCGGCGGATCATGAAAAGGCCGTGGATTACGAGACGGAATGCGCCGTCCTGCTGAAAAACGACGGGATCCTGCCCCTCAGCGGGACGGAGAAGGTCGCCTACATCGGCGCGTACGCCGAATCGCCCCGGTACCAGGGCGGCGGGTCGAGCCACATCAACGCGAGCCGTGTGGACTCCGCACTCGAAAGCGCGCGCGGGAAGAACCGTCAGGTCACGTACGCGCCGGGTTTCCCGACGGGTCGGGACGAGGCGAACGCCGCGTGGCTGGACGAGGCCGTGCGCGCCGCGCAGGGCGCTGACGTGGCCGTCATCTTCGCCGGTTTGCCGGACGTGATCGAGTCCGAGGGCTATGACCGGGCCGACATGAAACTGCCCGCCTGCCAGAACGAGCTGATCAAAGCCGTGTTGGCCGTACAGCCCCGCACCGTCGTGGTGCTGCACAACGGCAGCCCCGTCGAGACTCCCTGGGCGGACGAGACGGCCGCCGTGTTGGAGATGTACCTGGGCGGCGAAGGCGTGGGCGAGGCGACTGACAGGCTGCTCTATGGAGAGTGCAGCCCATCCGGACATCTGGCGGAGAGCTTCCCGATCAAGCTGGAGGACAACCCGAGCTATCTGTACTTCCCCGGGGATGGAAAACACGTCAATTATGCCGAGGGCGTCTTCGTGGGGTACCGGTATTATGAGAAGAAGGGCATGCCCGTACGCTGGGCTTTCGGACACGGCCTGAGCTATACGACATTCGCCTACGGCAACCTGCAGGTATCGGAGCGCCTGGACGACGCGGGCTGTGCCAGAGTGACTGTGGACGTGACCAACACCGGCAATCGCGCCGGCAAGGCCGTAGCGCAGCTCTATGTGAGCGATATGAACGGCACGCCGGAGCGCCCTGTCAAGGAACTGAAGGGCTTTGCCAAAGTCGAGCTGCAGCCCGGCGAGACGAAGACCGTCGCCTTCGAGCTCAGGGCGGAGGATCTGTCTTACTTCAACGAGGAACTGAACGGCTGGTACGCGCCTTCGGGGCGTTACGCCGTGATGATCGGCTCCGCCAGCGACGACATCGCCGTCTGCGGAACGATTGATTTCACGACGAAAAAGCTGCCGCCCCTGACGCTGGACGGCTCCACGACGATCGGCGAGTTGCTCGCCCATCCCGTCACGGCGCCGGTCGTTCATGAGATGCTCTCGTCGATGGGGGGATTCTTCGGCGGACGCAAGCCAGATAAGGAGAAAAAACCAGAAGGCGGCTCGATGGGCACCGACGATCAGATGATGCAGGCCATGATGAAGGGCATGCCGCTCAAATCTTTGGCGAGCTTCGGCGGCCCGGCGGCCGCGGAGCGGGTCGGCCAGCTCATGACAACGC
>JAFRLF010000088.1 GCA_017431365.1 Clostridia bacterium
GAGCAAAAAGGCTGTGAGGAAATTCCTCACAGACAATTTGTTTAATGAAGCAGGTTTTTCCCCCAGCGCAGCCCGGACAGTACGGCCGCCCGGCGCAGCCCGGACAGGCCGGCGCGTTTAACCGTCCCGGAACCGGAGCGCCCCGTCCTCAGGGCGGCGCGCCGCGTCCCGGCATGGGCCGCAGGATGGGCGCGGAGCTTCAGCCCTCCGTGGAAAAGGAGCGCGTCTCCAACTACGATCCGAATAAAAAGAACTACGTGCGGCAGAACGATCCCGAGCGCGTGGTGAAGAATAAAAAACAGCAGCAGAACAGCCGCAATATGAACTACGGCATGGACGACGAGTTCGAGCGCGGCAAGAGGAGCAAGAAAAAGCAGCAGGTCGCGGCGCCCAAGCCCGAACCGGTGAAGATCGAAAAGGCCTACATGACCGCCGAGACCATCACCGTCAAGGATCTGTCTGAGCGCATCGGCAAGCCCTCCACCGAGATCATCAAAAAGCTGATGATCCTGGGCATCATGGCGACCATCAACGCCGAACTCGACTTCGACACGGCGCAGCTCGTCTGTTCGGAATTCGACGTCGAGCTGGGAATGAAGCTGGACAAGACCGCCGAGGACGAGCTGAGCGCGGAGAACTTCGAGGACAAGGAAGAGGACCTCGTCCTGCGCAATCCGGTCGTGACGATCATGGGTCACGTCGACCACGGCAAGACGAGCCTTCTGGACTACATCCGCAAGACGCGCGTCACCGCCTCCGAAGCCGGCGGCATCACGCAGCACATCGGCGCTTACACCGTGGATATCGGCGGAAAGGGCATCACGTTCCTCGACACGCCGGGCCACGAGGCCTTCACCGCCATGCGCGCCCGCGGGGCGATGGCGACGGACATCGCCGTGCTCGTCGTCGCGGCGGACGACGGCGACATGCCGCAGACCATCGAATCCTTCAACCACGCGAAGGCGGCGAATGTGCCCGTCATCGTCGCCATCAAAAAGTGCGACAAGCGGACGGCCAACCCCGAGCGCATCCGCACCGAGCTGACCGAATACGGCCTGGTGGCCGAGGAATGGGGCGGAGACACCATCATGGTCGAGGTGTCCGCCATCACCGGACAAAACGTCGACCAGTTGCTTGAGATGATCCTGCTGGTGGCCGAGGTGCAGAACCTCAGGGCCAATCCCAACCGCAAGGCGCGCGGCATCATCATCGAGGCGAAGCTCGACAAGGGGCGCGGCCCCGTGGCGACGGTTCTCGTGCAGAACGGCACGCTCCGCGTGGGCGACACGATCGTGGCCGGCACGGCTTATGGCCGCGTCAGAGCTATGACGAACGACCGCGGCGACCGCGCGAAGGAAGCGGGCCCCTCCATGCCCGTCGAGGTCATCGGCTTCAACGACGTGCCCTCAGCCGGCGACATCATCTCCGCCGTGGACGACGACCGCCTGAGCCGTCAGGTCGCCGAGGAGCGCAAGGACAAGCTGCGCGCCGCCCTGATCAAGTCGCAGACCAAGACCTCGCTGGACGATCTGTTCAACCAGATCTCCGCGGGCCAGATCAAGGATTTGAACATAATCATCAAGGCGGACGTACAGGGCTCCGTCGAGGCCGTGCGTCAGTCGCTCGAAAAGCTTTCCAACGACGAGGTGCGCGTGCGCTGCATCCACGGCGCGGTCGGCGGCATCACCGAGAGCGACGTCATGCTGGCCTCCGCGTCCAACGCCATCATCATCGGCTTCAACGTGCGCCACGACAACAGCGTCCGCGACCTGGCCGAGCGGGAAAACGTCGACATCCGCCTCTATCGCGTCATTTACAACGCCATCGAGGAAGTCGAAGCCGCCATGAAGGGCATGCTCGCCCCCACCTATCGGGAGAACATCCTCGGTCGGGCGGAGGTGCGGAGCACGTTCAAGGTCAGCGGCGTGGGCACCGTGGCCGGCTGCTATGTGACGGACGGCAAGATCCAGCGCAACGCCCAGGTGCGCCTGCTGCGCGACAATGTGGTCATCACGGAGAGCCGCATCGATTCGCTCAAGCGCTTTAAGGACGACGCCCGCGAAGTGGCGCAGGGCTATGAGTGCGGCGTAGGCCTTGAAAAGTTCAACGACATCAAGGAAGGCGACGTCATCGAATGCTTCCTCATGGAAGAGGTTGAAAAGTGATCGGTTAAGCCGGTATATCGTCAGTGATTCATCGGGGAGGCGTCATATGCGTCTTCCCGATACTTGTGAAAACGGAAGCCGTGAACGGGGCCACAGCGCGGTCATGATTACGACTAAAGGCAACTGGAGGATAGAAAATGCCCTCATTTGAACGTGTAGACAGGATTTCCGAGGAAGTGCGCCGGGAGATCGACCAGATCATCCGCGAGGATCTGCGCGACCCGCGCGTCGGCGGGACGTACAGTATCGTCCGGGCTGACGTGACCCGCGATCTGAGGTACTGCAAAGTCAGGGTCAGCGTATTGGAAGCCGACAGGCGCGAAGACCTGCTGGCCGCGCTGAAAAACGCTGCCGGCTTCATCCGCCGGGAGCTGAGCCATCGGATGCAGCTGCGCTATACGCCGGAGCTGATCTTCGAGGCCGACATGAACATCGAATACGCGGCGCACATCAACGAGCTGCTGAAGCAGGCGGAGGATCAGGGCCATGACGACGGCCGCTGACGTCGCCGAGTGGCTCAGGGCGCACGACAGCCTGGCCATCCTGACGCACATGCATCCGGACGGCGACGCGCTCGGCGCGTCTCTGGCGCTGACACTGGCGCTGGAAGCCTGCGGCAAGCGCGCGTTCGTCTGCTGTCAGGATCCCGCGCCTGATTTTCTCGGCATGCTGCCAGCGCAGGGACGCCTGTTTCTGCCGGAAGACATGCCCTTTTCGCCGCAGGCCTATCTGTACTGTGACTGCGCGGTTCCCTCGCGCGTGGGGCGCGCCGCCGACTATATCGACGCGGGTCTGGACGCGGCCTGTATCGACCATCACGAGAACGACGCCGTCGCGGCGAACCCCGCGCTCATCGACCCGCACGCGGCGGCGGCGGGGGAACTGGTCGCCGGCGTGATCGACGCGCTGGGCGTCGACCTGAGCTATGAGATGGCGCTGTGCCTGTATGTGGCCGTGGCCACCGATACGGGCAGCTTTGCCTTCGACAGCACGACGCCCGCCTGCCTCGGGCTGGCGGCCCGGTGTGTCGCGAAGGGAATACCGCTGGGGGATCTGCACTTTCACCTGTTCAGGGAACGAAGCGCGGCGAGGACCATGCTGCTGGGACGCGCGCTCTATGGCATGCGCCTGCTGGCGGACGGCGAATTGGCCTTTCTCACGGTGCGGCGGTCCGACTTTGAAGCCTGCGGCGCGGATGCCGCGGACACCGAGGGCATCGTGAATTTCGGCATAGACGCGCACGGCGTGAAGATTGCGGTCCTGGCCGTCGAACGGCCCGGCGCGGTCAAGTTCAGCCTGCGATCCCGGGGCGAGATCAGCCTGCCGGAGATCCTTCGGCCTATCGGCGGCGGCGGGCACAAAAACGCCGCGGGCGTGACGCTGAACAGGCCCTTTAACGAGAGCTGCGAACTGGTGCTGCGCCTGGCTGAGCGGGCCCTGCGCTGATGATTGGGAGTGTTGACCATAAGGGACGGGTTTCTCAACATGCTGAAGCCGCCCGGCATGACGTCAAATGACCTCGTGACGCTGGTCAGGCGGGCGCTGCCGAGAGGGGTAAAGGTCGGCCACGGCGGCACGCTGGACCCGGACGCGGCGGGCGTGCTGCCCGTATGCGTGGGGAAGGCCACGCGCTTGTTCGACGTTCTCATCGACAAGGAGAAGACGTATATCGCCCTCTTGCGGCTCGGCGTCGAGACGGACACGCAGGACGCTTCCGGTCGCGTCGTCGCGAGGGCCGACGCCTCGCGCGTCACGCGGAAGGAGATCGAAGCGCTCCTCCCGCGGTTTACGGGAGAAATCGATCAGGTCCCTCCGGCCTATTCGGCCATCAAGCGGGACGGTGTGCGGATGTATGAGATGGCGCGCAAGGGCGGCGCGGAGCCGCTTCCGCCCCGGCGCGTCGAGGTCCTGAGCGTCGACTGTCTGTCTCAGGAGAGCGCGGACGCCTATCTGATGCGCGTCGTGTGCCGTAAGGGCGTCTATATCCGCACGCTTTGCCACGACATCGGACGCGCCCTGGGCGTGGGCGGGCACATGGCCATGCTCATCCGGCAGAGCGCGGGCGCGTTTCACATCGACGACGCCGTCACGGTCGAGGCGCTGGAGAGCGCGCGTAGGGCGGACGCCGTCGAGAGCCTGATTGTCCGGATGGACGCGCCGCTTGAGCACCTTCCCCGGATTGATCTGCCTGGATTCCGGCGTGACGACGTGGTCAACGGCCGTCCGATCATCCAGGACGCCGGCGCGCTCGCTCATCCGGCGGGAGAGACCCTTCGCCTTTACGTGGACGGGGCGTTCGCAGGTCTTGCCCGCGTGGACGAGGACGGCTCGATCCGCGTGAAAGCCATGCTTCTGGAGATGAACAGATGATCATACTTAATTCCATGGGCGAGTATGCTTCCGCCTTCCGCGGACGGCGGTGCGCCGTGGCGCTGGGCACGTTCGACGGCGTCCACCGCGGTCACGCGGCGCTCATTCACAGGACGGTGGATCTGGCGCGCGGGAACGGCCTTTGCGCCGTCGCGCTGACGTTTGACCGCCATCCCCTGGCGCTGACGAGGCCGGTTGACGCGCCGAAGCCCCTCCTTAATGAGGACGAGAAGCTCGCTCTCTTTGAGCGACTGGGCCTCGACGGCGTGATCGTGGAGCCCTTTACGCGGGAATTTGCCGCGCAAACGCCGCAGCGGTATATCAGGTCGCTGTGTGAGGCGCTGACGCCGGACTTCATCGTGGTGGGGTTCAACCACCGGTTTGGATATCGCGGCGAGGGCGACGCGGGGCTTCTCGTTTCGCTGGCCGGGGAACTGGGTTTTACGGCCGTGGTGGTCGATCCCGTCTGCGTGGGAGGCGAGCCCGTGTCTTCGACGCGTATCCGCGCGCTGATCGAAAAGGGCGACCGCAGCGGCGCCGAGGCGCTGGCCGGACACGAGCTGCATATACCGTCCGGACGGACTATGTGAAGAGGCTGACGTTCATAAAGCAATGGGAGCGTGATGACGGATGAAACGCGTCTTGATCATTGTTTTGAGCCTGTTTATGATGTGCCTTCAGTGCGGCGGAGCGCTGGGCGAGGCCGGCAGCCTGCCCGAGTCTCTGTCGACGATCGAGGATGAAGCCTTTATGGGGGATTCATCGCTTCAGGAGATCGTCCTGCCCGAAGGGACGGTCGGCATCGGCGCGCGGGCGTTCGCGTACAGCGGCCTTAAGAGCATCGTCCTGCCCCGGAGCCTGCGGGAAATCGCCGAAGACGCCTTCGAGGGCTGCGCGGGTCTGCGCCTGCAAGTCTACTCGGATACGCCTGCATACGAGTACGCTAAAGATCACGGCTTTGACTACGTCCTGCTTGACGAAACGACGGACGCTACGCTTGTTGAAGAGGGCGTATGCGGTGACGACGTCAGATGGCATTTTTACAGCGATGGTCTGATGATCATCGAAGGCAACGGCCAGATGCAGGATTATATGCCGAAGGAGACCATCCCGTGGTGGAGCTACAGAAATGATATCGTCAGCGTGTCCATCGGTCCCGGTGTGACGAACGTCGTCCGCAACGCGTTTTACGAAAGCGCGGTCCGGTCGCTGGAGCTGCCTGAGGGGTTAACGAGCGTCGGGTCATACGCCTTCAAAGACTGTGCGTCCCTGAAAGATTTTACGATCCCCGAAAGCGTGACATATATCGGCGAATCTGCGTTCTTTGGATGTACCGGGCTGACGGCCGTCGATCTGCCGTCCGGGCTGGGGACGGTGAGCGCCAATGCTTTTTCAAGCTGCTCGAAGATCGCGACGGTCACGGTCCGAGGCATGGATACGTCGCTGGGCAGCTATGCGTTCACACATAAAGAAACGACGCTGATTCGCTGCCTGAAAGGATCTAAAGCGGAGGAATGGGCCCGGAACAACGGCTTTGACGTCGAATACCTTGACGAAGCGCCCTGAAGGGAGAACGAATCCATGAAATACCGCCTGATCGCCATGGACATGGACGGGACGCTCCTCAACTCCGCGCACGCGCTGACGCCGCGCACGGCCGACGCCCTCAGAGCGGCGTCTCGCGCCGGCGCGCACGTGGTGTTGGCCTCCGGGCGCATGCCCTGCGCGCTGCGGCCCTTTGTCAGGGCGCTCGATATCACGTCGCCCCTGATCTGCTATAACGGTGCGGTGATCGCGCAGAGCCCGACCGAGGAGGTCCTGCACCAGTTTGCCATCGGGCGGGACCTGGCGCGCGAGGCGGCCGCGCTCTGCGAAGGCATGGGCCTGCACGTTCAGGCCTATCGGGACGACGCGTTCTACTGCGCGGCTGACAACGCCTTTTCGCGGGACTATCAGGCGTTTCTGAACGCTCCCGTTCGGCGCGTCGTGACGGGCGAAAGGCTGTCCGGCTGGCTGACATTCGACACGCCGAAACTCCTGGCCATCGACGCGCCGGAGCGGATCGCCGAATACCTGCCGCGCCTGCGCGAAGCGCTTCTGGGCCGGTTGAAGGTCGCCACCTCGCAGCCCCGGTTTATCGAGTTCGTATCTCCCGAAGCGGGCAAGGCCGCGGCGCTTGAACGACTGTGCGCGATCACGGGCGTCGCGCGCGGGGAGGTCGCCGCCTTTGGCGACGGGCTCAATGACCTTGACATGATCGGATGGGCGGGCCTGGGCTGCGCCGTGGAAAACGCCGTGCCCGAGGTCAGGGATTCGGCCGACGAGATCATTCCCTCGAACGACGAGGACGGCGTCGCCCGGACTGTAGAGCGCCTGCTAAAAGAGGGCATGCTGGGAGGAGACTGAACATGGTAGACGCCGCAAAGATGACGCAGGCGCTGAAGCTTGACGTGCTCGTGCCTTCGCCGACGGGCCTTCTGAACATCGAAACGAGCGACATCAACCGGCCCGGACTTCCCTTTGCCGGGTACTGGGAGCATTTCGCGCACGAGAGACCGCAGATCCTCGGCCTGGTTGAAGCCAGTTACATCGCTTCGCTCGAGCCGGAGACGCGCCGCGCGCGGCTGGAGAAATTCGTCAGCTATGAGATTCCCTGCATCATCATCTGCCGGCACCTGGGGGGCCTTGACGATTTGATCGCCCTCGCGGCTTCGCGGGGGATCCCCGTTTACCGCAGCGAGGACGACACGACCCGCGTCGTGGTGGAGCTGATCTATTTTCTCAACAACCAGCTCGCGCCTCAGACGACCATGCACGGCGTTTTGGTCGAGGTGTACGGCGTGGGCGTGCTCCTGACCGGCGAGAGCGGCGTAGGAAAGAGCGAGGCGGCCCTCGAACTCGTGAAGAGAGGTCATCGTCTGGTAGCGGACGACGTCGTCAATATCCGCAAGGTCAGCGAGAACCGGGTCGTTGGCGAGGCGCCGGAGGCCATTCGGCATCTGATGGAGATACGGGGCATCGGCATCATCAACGTGGCGACGATGTTCGGCATCGGGTCGGTGCTGTCCTCGCGCACCGTCAACATCGTCGTGCATCTGGAACACTGGGTCGAGGGGAAGAACTATGATCGCCTCGGCCTGGAGACGCCGACGACGGATATCCTGGGCGTGTCCGTGCCATGGCTCCTGCTGCCCATCCGGCCGGGGCGCAACGTGGCCGTCGTTCTCGAGGTGGCCTCGCGCAATCTGGTTCTCAGGCAGCAGGGATACAGTGCGGCGCAGGAGATGGAAAACCGCATGAAAGCGCAGATCAGCCGGGCGGCGGAGGAAGCTGAGAGGATGGCCGCGGCGGCCGGTCAGATAAACGAACAGTGAACAAAACGCATTATAATGGGAGGGAAATGAATCATGTATTACGTCGGCATCGATCTGGGCGGCACCAACATCAAGGCGGGACTTGTGGACGAACAGGGGCAGATCATTGAAAAGGCGTCCGTACCGACGCTGGTCGAGCGGGGGCACGAGGCCGTCATCGAGGATATGGCCAAATTGTCCCTTCAGGTCATCGAGAAGGCGGGCAAGACCCTGGACGACGTGGGCGGCGTGGGTATCGGCCTGCCCGGCGTGCTGGATCCCAGGACGGGGCGCGTGCCCTTCTGCACAAACCTGGGCTGGCATGACGTGCCGGTCATCGAGCTCATGCGCAAGGTGATCGACAAGCCCATCTACGTGGACAACGACGCCACGGTCGCGGCGCTGGCGGAAAACGTGGCCGGCGTGTCCGCGGGAGCCCGCTCGAGCGTGTTCCTGACGCTGGGCACGGGCGTCGGCGGCGGCATCGTCATCGGCGGAAAGGTGTATTCAGGCAGCAACGGCGTCGGCAGCGAGCTGGGACACATGATCGTCATGATCGACGGCGAGCCCTGCACCTGCGGCAACAGGGGCTGCTGGGAGCGCTATACCAGCGCTACCGCGCTCATCCGCATGGGCCGTGAGGCCGCGAAGGCGCATCCCGAATCCATCCTCAACGCGGATGGAGAGGTCACCGGCGCAAAGCAGGTCATGGATGCGGCCAAGGCCGGCGACCCGGCGGCCTGCGAGGTCTTTGACAAGTATACGACGTACCTGGCGACGGGCCTGGTGAACATCATCAACTTCATCGATCCTGAGATCATCGCCATCGGCGGCGGCGTCTCCGCGGCTGGCGAGTTCCTGATTCAGCCCGTCCGCGAAAAGCTGGCGAAGATGATCTTCTACAAGGCCATGCCCTACGCCCGCGTGGAGCTGGCGACCCTGGGCAACGACGCCGGCATCATCGGCGCCGCCATGCTGGCCAGAAACTGACACGTCCGGACAAAAAAGTCCGCCGCGCTCCTTGAGAACGCGGCGGGCTTTGCTTTTTATTCGTATTTCAACGGCGTCCAGGGCTCCGTCGGGGCCGGCGTGACGCCGGGATACGGCGTCGCGGCGGGATGGGACACCGCGTACGTGGAGTCGTAATCCGGGTTGTCCGGATTGGGATCGGTGGGGTCCCACTTGCCGCCCTTGAGCGGCGGCGCGGTCAGGGTTTTCATGAGCTGTTCGTCGAGCTCGCCCTCCATGAAACATACGGGCGTGCCGGCGGGCACGTTGTCGTAGATCCACTTGGCGTCGGCGGTCAGCAGGCGCACGCAGCCGGCCGAGGCGCGCGTTCCGAGCTTTTCATAGGCGTCGGCTTTCAGCGCGTCACCCTTGCGGGCGGAGTACGGCAGGGAGTGAAACAGGATCTCGCCGGAAATGCAGGTGGCGTACTGTATATACGTGCCGGAGGAGATGGTCGAACTCCAGCGGTAACGATTGCCCGGCATTTTATAGGTGCCGTTGGGCGGCGTGGCGCCCCATTTATCCGTCGAACAGAGCATGGCCCGGGTCAGGATGGAATACGTTCCGTCCTCGCCGACGGTGTAGATCCTCACGACCTGATTCAGCCGGTCTATCTCGATGAAATACGGCAGATCCAGATAGTCAGCCGCCCGCACGTCGCCCACGTATCGCTCGTTGATATAGCCCGTCAGGCCGTGATATTCGGCGTGCACCCAGCCCGGCATCTCGCGGTCAAGGATGTTGACGCGCGTCCGGTTGGGCAGGCTGGCCAGGGCTACTGAGTTGGAATGGGGAATCTCGCGCAGGTAGACGGCGCCGTCCATGTCGGCGGTATGAACCTGCTGCTGCTCCCAGTCCGGGTTCGCTTCGCCGGAGGCGCCTGACGATTCGGAGGGATCCTCCGTTGCCGCGTCCGTGATCGTGACATATCGGCCGCTCACGTATCCGGTGAGGCCGTCATGGCTGATCTTCATCCAGCCGTACGCGTCCGTGGGGATGAGTATGTCCACCACGTCTCCGTGGCGCAGTACGTCGATGACCGTCGCGTTCGGATCGGCCTTCTTGCGCATGTTCAGCGTGCCCGCGGTATTTCCGAGCATGACGACGCCCTGAATGCCTATGCCGGCGGACGGCTGGGCCGACGGCTGCACGTCGGCGGTCCCGGGGTCCGGCGTCGTCATGCCTTCGGGCGTGGGGGACAGATTCAGGCGTACGGTCACGTAGCGGCCGTCGACATAGCCCCTCTGGGTGGCTTCGATCTCGAGCCAGCCGCTGCGGGACGTTTCGCTCAGCACGCGGACGACAGCGCCCCGGCTCAGCGATTCAAGCGCCCGCGACGACTGATCTGCCCGGCTGTACACGACCAGGGCGTCGCCGTCGCGCACGGTCACCTCGCCGTAGAGGGGCGTTGGCTCCGGTGAAGGCGAGGGCGACGGTTCCGGCGTGGGCGTCGGGACGCGGGTCGGCGTCGGCGGAGGCGTCATTGTCGGGACAGGCGTGGGATGCGACGGTTCGACTGTGGCGGCCGGGGCGTCAGGCGCCTTTACAGGCGCGTCTGTCGCCGCGTCCTGCGCCTCTGTCGGCCTCGCGTCGACGGGCTGGCTCGCGTCGGTCTTCGTGCGGTCGCCGGAGCGGTTCGTGAGGCCGAGCGCCACGGCGGCGATCAGCACCAGCGCAGCGAGAATCGCGATAAAGCCCCAGGACTGGCGACCTTTTTTTGTTCCAGACATAAACTATAATCACCTTTCAATAAATGGCGGGACCGGCGCTTTTGCCGTGACAGAGGATTTTCGCCTCGAAAATCCTGGGCCACGGCAGAGAAACGCTGCAGGATCCGCACATCTTTATAAGCGGCGCGCTGCTCCGGTCGTACATGGCTCTGAGCAGGGCTTCGGCGCGGACGGGATTGGCGAGATGAAGCGCGTCCTGCCCTTCTCTTTCAAGGATGTCTCCGACCCTTTGACGGAAATCGGCCTGGTAAAACAGGTCGTCGAGGATGCGCTCGTTGCGGTGAAGCGCATTGGCTTTTCCGGCAAGGCGGTCTGAGACGATCTGCGCGGCCAGCGTACCCATGGCATTGGTGGCGGTGTTCCATGCGCTGTATCCGCAAAGCTTTTCGGGATGCCGCAGCGCGGTCATGAGCTGCATGCTTCCGCCGTTGGCGGCCAGCAGATCGAGGAGATACACTTTGTTGCCTCGCTCCGTCAGTTCGTCGACGGCGTCCGCCATGGCGTCGACGGCGTCGGAAGGCCTGAGAGCGGCGGCTTCTTGCTGCGCGCCGTCGGGCGGCGTGACGATCACGAGCCGCTGCCGGGCGGTTTCGTCAATCACGATGCCCAGCTCGTGAAATACGGCTTCGAGATTCCGAGAAAAGGGCCTGTCCTCGTACTTGGCGATGAAGTCCCCGCCCATGCCGAGCCATGTCACGGCGAGGGGGGTTTTTCGGCCGCGGGCCGCGGCCCTCATGACGGCGACAGCCGTTGCCTCGTCTGCGCCGTTGCGCATGACGATCGGATCTCCCGGACGGACGAGCGCCTGAAGGGCCTTCTGTTCCGCGCGGTGAAACCCGTACGGCGCCGAATCCTCCATGGTCAGCGTCAGAGAAGACAGGACGTTTTTCTGCGTCAGGGCGATGCAGAGGGCGTTGACCTCATGGTTGCGCTCCCGCATGGCGCGATAGCTTTGAAGCACCGCCGCGGGGATCCGCGCCCTGGCTGTTTCGGCCAGGCGCAGGTCCTCTGAACCTTCGCCTTCGCCCAGTTCGGCGGCTCGTCCGGCGTGATAGGAATAGTCGATCATGGCGTTGTAGACGTCGACGTCCTCTCGGCTCAGGGCGGAGGTCGTCACGCGCACGATGACGTTGAAGGCGTGAATGGGCTTGTCGGGGTAGCGGGTGTGCAGCTGTTCGAGCCACTGAAGACGCCGCCGCGCTTCCTCGCGCGTGACGGTCGTTTCACGCGAAGCCAGGAGAGACCCGTAGCACAGGTGATCGACGGATAGGGCCAGCGCTTCGCAGGCGGGCAACTCCCGTTCCAGAAAGGCGCGGGTCTTTTCAAAGAGCGCGGGCGAGGTAAAGCTGTCCATCTCCTCCGGCCGCGGCACGACGCATTCTGCGCCGCAGAAGGCGGCGTACTGCACGGGGAACAGCGCGTTGCAGGGGCGGCCGTCGAGCGGCAGACAGCATATCCTCATCGCGACACGCTTTCGTCAATGGCGCGGCGGAAGGCCTTGAGCGCGCCGACGATGCCCTCGCGGCTGTGGCCGGTGACCACAGCGCCGATCATGAGGGCGCTGACGCCCGTTTCGATCAGGGCAGGCACGTCGTCCGGCGTGACGCGGCGCTGCGTCGGCACGACGACGGGCAGGTTCGTCCTCTTGACCAGAGCGCGATAGCGCAAGAGATCGCGGAAGGACAGACCTGTGCCGTATTCATCTCCGGGGACGATGGAAGCTTCGAGGATGGACGCGCCCATGTCCTCCATCTGGGCCGCTTCGTCGAGCGAGTAAGTGCAGTCGCAGGCGGCCATCAGCGGCACGCCGCAGCGCAGGAAGGCCGTGGACGCGTGGTGCGCATAGACCGAGAAGAAGGAAAAGGGCATTTTGGCCGCTTCGTCGAGGTCCTGAGCCGCGTCCTTGAGAGAGCCGCCCGGCACGAGACCCATCGGACCCTTTTTATGGGCGAGCATTTCGGAAATGGCCGGCAACTCGTCAGCCAGGCGGCCGAAATGCGTGCCGCTGGCGTGGTGATGGACGTTGAGGTGCACTTTGACCACGTCGGCGCCCGCGTCGAACGCGGCCGCGCAGAGTTCGGCGTCGTTTCGGGGCAGGCTCATGATCAGGGTCAGCTTTGGACTTTTGAGAAGCTTGAGATATTCATTCATCGGATCGTTCCCCCTGTCGTCTTTGGAAAAAGAGTATGTGCTTATTATAATGCATGAGTGAAAAAAGTCAATCACCGCCGCCCGGTGGAGGGCGGCGGCGACTGACTGGAGAGTAATATATGGAAAAAAAGGAGGGGAAACGTGGGTGAGACGGCGCTTTATTCGCCAGCGCTGTCGTCGGTCTTGTCGGAATCGCTGTCTTCTTCGCCTTCGCCGCAGGCGGCCTCATGGTCGGCCGGAGCGTCGTCGGGTTGCTGTGCGCAGCTTTCCGCGCGGGGAACGGGATTGTCCAGCCGTTCGCGCAGGATGTCCCGCTCTTCGTCCGTCAGGTCGTCCATGCGGGCGAGCAGATCTTCGAATTCAGCCTTTTTGATGCCGGTGTGGATTTTGTCGGCCAGGTTTTTGAGGCCTTCCGCTACCTGGTCGCGGACCTGGTCCGGCGTGAGTTCGCTCTCACGGGCCGCCTTTTCGCCCTTTTTGAACAGCATGTCGGCCAGTTCCTTCGACTTTTCGACGGTCAGGGTAACGGCGCCCAGTCCGGCCATGGCCATGCGGCGCAGCATTTCGTTCAGGTTCATGTTATCCGCCATTCAAGTCATCTCCTTTACGATGAGTCGGTTGCGCTTCAGCGTTTATGCCTCAATTATACGCTTTTGTTCCGCTCAAACAAGGAAAGAGGGCTGTGAATACGATTAGAAAACGATGAGGAGTCGAGGATGCGCACTGCTCCACAATGAGTAAAATGAAGGAATACATTCATCAAGTAACAATAAATGAATGAAACGCTTCATAATTGACATAGGTTGGATTCTGAGCCAGGACAGGCTTCGAGGCGGGGAATTCACGCATCCGGGTGTTAAATGTCGGAAAACAATAACGGATTCTTATGAGACCGACTGGATTAGCGAAATAGAATAAATAAACAAAATAAAAGAGCGATTGACAGCCGCTCATATCTATGTTATGCTCTTAAATTGTACTAATATCGGCTAAAAGCCGCCTCTTTCCCCCGTAAAGGGCGAAAGAAACGCCGCCGGAACCAGGCTTCGGTTATTATACGATGACCGCGGCAAAAAATCAAGCCAAAATTATCTCAAAGTTTACTTTTCTTCGACGGGCAGCGGCAACCCGTTGGGATGGGAATCCGACCTCCCCTGGGAGACATTAGCAAGTGGGGTGAATGCTTACATGATCCACGAGGTTCAGATGGGCAAGCGCACGAGACAGAGTTTTGCCCGCATCGAAGAGGCACTGGCCGTACCGGATTTGATCGAGGTTCAGAAGAACTCGTATAAGCGTTTTCTGGATGTCGATCTGAAAGAAGTGCTCGCGGACGTGTCTCCGATCACTGACTACAACGACAGCCTCATGCTGGAGTTCGTCGATTACAAGCTGGACGACACGCCCAAGAACAGCATCGAGCGCTGCAAGGAGCGGGATCAGACCTACGCCGCGCCGCTGAAGGTCACCGTGCGGCTGACCAACCGCGAGACGCAGGACGTGCGCCAGAGCGACGTCTTTATCGGCGACTTCCCCCTGATGACCGAGCACGGCACGTTCATCATCAACGGCGCGGAGCGCGTCATCGTCAGCCAGCTGGTCCGCTCGCCGGGCGTCTACTATGAGCGCGCGATGGACAAGAGCGGCAAATATACCTACGCCACCAAGATGATCCCCAACCGCGGCGCGTGGCTGGAGTATGAGTGCGACGCCAACGATCAGCTCTGGGTGCGCATCGACCGGACGCGCAAGGTGCCTATGACGGTGCTGCTGCGCGCGCTGGGCTGCGGCACCAACGCTGAAATCTACGATCTGCTCGGCGAGGATGAGCGCCTGGACGCCACTATCGCTCACGACCCCACCAACAGCGAAGAAAAGGCACTGGAGGAGATCTACAGAAAGCTCCGCCCCGGCGAGCCCGCTACGGTGGATTCCGGACGGAACCTTTTGCACATGCAGTTCTTCGATCCCAAGCGCTATGATCTGGCCAGGGTGGGCCGCTATAAATATAATAAGAAGCTGGCGCTGGCCGCCCGCATCACCGGAAAGACGCTGGAGGAAGACGTCGCCAACCCCTATACGGGCGAGGTCCTGGCCACGGCCGGTCAGACCCTCACCGAGGAGCAGGCCGTCGCCATTCAGAACGCCGGCGTCAATATGGTCCGCATCAATCAGGACAACCGCATCCTGAACGTCGTCGGCAACCACTTCGCCAATTTCGACGCCTTTATGCAGGTCAACGAGCCTGAGCTGTATGCCCGCTATCAGTCCGAGCTGGCGAGCCGCTTGGCCGAGGGTCACCCTGCGCCCGACCTGTACGAGCGCGTGTACGTGCCGTCTCTGGTGGAAGTGCTGGACGCGGCCCGTGCGGACGGCTCGTCTCTCGTCGACGCGATCAACGAGAACATCACGGCGCTCATCCCCAAGCATGTGCTGGTGGACGACATCATCGCCTCGATGAGCTATCAGATCACTCTCCCCTACGGCGTGGGCAATCTCGACGACATCGATCACCTGGGCAACCGGCGCCTGCGCAGCGTGGGCGAGCTTCTGCAGAATCAGATCCGCGTGGGTCTGGCCCGCCTGGAGCGCATCGTGCGCGAGCGCATGTCGACGCAGGATCCCGCCAAGGTCCGTCCGCAGGACCTCATCAACATCCGGCCCATGGCCGCGGCCATCAAGGAGTTCTTCGGGTCGTCTCAGCTGAGCCAGTTCATGGACCAGCCCAACCCTCTGGCCGAGCTGACGCACAAGCGCCGTCTGTCCGCTCTGGGCCCCGGCGGCCTGAACCGCGATCGCGCCTCGTTTGAGGTGCGCGACGTGCACTACTCGCATTACGGGCGCATCTGTCCCATCGAGACGCCTGAAGGCCCCAACATCGGCCTGATCGGCTCGCTGGCCACCTATGCCCGGATCAATGAATACGGCTTTATCGAGGCGCCCTATCGCCGCATCGACAAGGCAACCAGCAAGGTCCTGGACGAGATCGTCTACATGACGGCCGACGAGGAGGACCGCTACGTCATCGCTCAGGCTTCCGAAGCCGTGGACAAGAACAACTGCCTGATCAACGACCGCGTGACCGTCCGCATCCGCGACGAGATCACCGAAGTCGAGCGCCACAGGGTCGACTACATCGACGTCTCTCCCCGCCAGCTGGTGTCTGTGGCGACGGGCATGATCCCCTTCCTCGAAAACGACGACGCGACGCGCGCCCTGATGGGCTCCAACATGCAGCGCCAGGCCGTGCCGCTGCTGATTCCCGAAGCGCCCATCGTTGGCACGGGCATCGAGTACAAGGCGGCCTGCGACTCCGGCGTGGTCATGCTGGCCAAGCGGGCCGGCACGGTGGAGCGCGTTTCCGCCAATCAGATCGTCATTCGCACAGACGACGGCGAGATCGACCAGTACAACCTGACGAAGTACGCCCGCTCCAACCAGGGCACGTGCATCAACCAGCGACCTCAGGTCATCGAGGGCGAATACGTCCGTCAGCGTCAGGTCATCGCCGACGGTCCGTCCACGGATCAGGGCGAAATCGCGCTGGGACACAACGTGCTGATCGCCTTTATGACGTGGGAGGGCTACAACTACGAGGACGCCGTCCTGATCAGCGAGCGTCTGGTCAAGGAGGACGTTTACACCTCCATCCACATCGAGGAATACGAGTCCGAGGCCCGCGATACCAAGCTCGGGCCCGAGGAGATCACGCGCGACATCCCCAACGTGGGCGACGACGCGCTGAAGGATCTGGACGAGCGCGGCATCATCCGCGTGGGCGCCGAGGTCCGCGCGGGCGATATCCTGGTCGGCAAGGTCACGCCGAAGGGCGAGACGGAACTGACGGCCGAGGAGCGCCTGCTGCGCGCCATCTTCGGTGAAAAGGCGCGCGAAGTGCGCGATACGTCCCTGAGGGTGCCGCACGGCGAGTTCGGCATCATCGT
The DNA here is from genome assembly GCA_017431365.1 of Clostridia bacterium. GTDB lineage: Bacteria > Bacillota > Clostridia > Christensenellales > Aristaeellaceae > Firm-10. The sequence continues at coordinate 16,722 of JAFRLF010000088.1, forward strand.
GGATGTGAAGGAGCTGACCCGTGAGAATCACGACGAAATGGCTCCCGGCGTCAACCGCGTCGTCCGCGTATACATCGCTCAGAAGAGAAAGATCCAGGTTGGCGACAAGATGGCCGGCCGTCACGGCAACAAGGGCGTCGTGTCCCGCGTGCTGCGCGAGGAGGACATGCCCTTCATGCCCGACGGAACGCCCATCGACATCGTTCTGAACCCCCTGGGCGTGCCGAGCCGCATGAACATCGGCCAGGTGCTGGAAGTGCACCTCGGTCTGGCGGCCAAGGCGCTGGGCTGGCATATCGCCACGCCCGTGTTCGACGGCGCGACGCAGGAGGACATACAGGAGTGTCTGCGTCAGGCGGCGCAGGTCAAGGAGCCCAGCCTGATCGACGAGAACGGCCGCCCCGTCATTCAGTTCAGCAAATGCGGCCTGGACGTCGACGGAAAGATCCAGCTCTACGACGGCCGCACGGGCGATCCGTTTGACCACAAGGTAACGGTGGGATACATGTACTATCTCAAGCTGCATCACCTGGTCGACGATAAGATCCACGCCCGGTCGACCGGTCCCTACTCCCTCATTACGCAGCAGCCTCTGGGCGGCAAGGCGCAGTTCGGCGGCCAGCGCTTCGGCGAGATGGAAGTCTGGGCGCTGTACGCCTACGGCGCCAGCCACGTCCTGCAGGAGATCCTCACCGTCAAGTCCGACGACATGGTCGGCCGCGTCAAGACGTTCGAAGCCATCGTCAAGGGTGAAAACATCCCAGAGCCGGGCATCCCCGAGTCGTTCCGCGTGCTGGTGAAGGAGCTGCAGTCCCTCGGCCTGGACATCCGGGTCCTGGACCGCAACCGCACACCCATGGAGCTGACCGACAACGACGACGACGTTCAGGAGACTCAGGAGCCGGTCATCGCGCCGGTGGAAGAGGCCATGGACTTCGACCTGGGCGACGAGGAAGAGATCGACGACGAGGCTCTGGACGAGTTCGACATCGACAGCGAACTGGACGACATCGAAAACGACGATTTCGGCGATTTCTGAGCGCAGCGAGTTGATTGAAACGGAATCGGCCCGCGAGAGACGACCGTATAGAAGGGAGAGACCCTTTTGTTTGATCTGAACAATCTTGATTCCATTCAAATCGGACTGGCGTCGCCCGAACAGGTGCTGTCCTGGTCGCACGGCGAAGTCACCAAGCCCGAAACCATCAATTATCGCACGCTCAAGCCGGAAAAGGACGGCCTGTTCTGCGAGCGGATCTTTGGACCCACGAAGGACTGGGAGTGCAACTGCGGCAAATACAAGCGCGTGCGCAACAAGGGCATCGTCTGCGACAAGTGCGGCGTGGAAGTCACCCGCGCCAAGGTTCGCCGCGAGCGCATGGGCCATATCACGCTGGCGGCGCCCGTGAGCCATATCTGGTATTTCAAGGGCATCCCCAGCCATATCGGGACGCTGCTTGAAATCACCCCCCGCGCGCTGGAGCGGGTGCTGTACTTCGCCGGGTACGTGGTCATCGACCCCGGCACGTCCTCTCTGACGAAGATGCAGGTCCTCAGCGAAAACGAGTATCATGAGGCCCTCGAGAAGTTCCCGCCCGTCGACGGTGTGCCTCAGTTCCGCGCGGGCATCGGCGCCGAAGCCATTAAGGAGCTCCTGCACGAGCTGGACCTGGACGCCATATCGGAGGAGCTGCGCGCGGAGATCAAGCGCCTCGGACAGAAGTCCAGCAACCGCGAGACCGAAGGGCAGAAGCTCAGCAAGGCCATCAAGCGCCTGGAGGTCGTCGAGGCCTTCCGCATGAGCGGCAACAAGCCGGAGTGGATGATCCTGGATGTGATCCCCGTCATTCCGCCGGAGCTGCGCAGCATGGTCCAGCTGGACGGCGGACGCTTCGCCACCAGCGATCTGAACGACCTGTACCGCCGCATCATCAACCGCAACAACCGCCTGAAGAGGCTTCTGGAGCTTGGCGCGCCGGACCTGATCGTCCGCAACGAAAAGCGCATGCTGCAGGAGGCCGTGGACTCCCTGATCGACAACGGCCGCCGCGGCCGCGCCGTCACCGGCCCGGGCAACCGCCCGCTGAAGTCTCTGTCCGAAATGCTGCGCGGCAAGCAGGGACGCTTCCGCCAGAACCTGCTGGGCAAGCGCGTGGACTACTCCGGACGAAGCGTTATCGTCATCGGCCCCACGCTCAAGATGTACCAGTGCGGCCTGCCCAAGGAGA
>JAFRLF010000007.1 GCA_017431365.1 Clostridia bacterium
AATATTCGAAGCTTGTTTCATTTCTTAAACGGATGGCAAATGGCAGAAGAGGAAAACCGGGATGATGGAGAAGCCAGCTTAAATGAGAAAATGAATGCATTCCTTGCTTTGAAATACAATGATTATGATTCACTGAATTGGGAATATTTGCTTATCCGTCACGAAGGTGAAGATACTGCTTTCGGGAAATTCTTCGAGTATTTTCATTTGATGGAGCACCAATAGAAAGAATCTGGCTTTAGTATCTGATTCAAACCTGCTGTCATGCGATTCCCGGTTACTTGTATACGATGCGGGGTTACTACCATACGATACTCGCGTACTGGCATACGATTCTCATTTCATCGTATACCAGTAACCCATGGGGAACAGAGGATTTAAGGCTGTGGAGCGCCGTTGAAAGGGTCTACTCGCATACGATGCTTGCCCGGAACTGCCGTGAAATCAGGGCCTGAAGCAAAAAACACAACCCCGATCCCGTATCAGGATCAGGGTTGTGATGTGGTGCGGCCAACGGGACTTGAACCCGTACCCATTGCTGGACACGCCCCTCAAACGTGCGCGTATGCCTATTCCGCCACAGCCGCATATTGCTTTCGCAACAAATGATATTATATCGCCCGGAGGCGCGTTTGTCAATATGGAATTGGGCCTTTTTCAGGCCGGGCGCCCGCATATCCGTGAAAATTAACACCAGGACCTCCTACGGCGGCGGCAGGCGCTGATATGTGGCCTGCCGCCGCCGTGATCGCTCGGAAGAGCCTTGTTTTACCACCCTGCCTCATGCCTGTATAGGGCGCAAGAGAGAGGTGGTAAGAAGAGGGCATCCGTCAGGGAGGTGAAGGACGTTATTAGTCCTTCACCTAACGTGGGATGCCCACATTTTCCGGAAAGGAAAATGGCATATGGAAGTCATATATATATACAGCTTGCCGCTACCATTTTAATGGGATATTAACATTTCGCGGCGTACACCCGGCCCTTGTTCAGGTAGAACTCAGCATTCATCGCCTGTACCCGGTTGCGGATCGCTCGTTCGCTCAGGCCAAGGCGCGCCGCCATGTCCTTGACGGCAATGCCGGAAGCGCTTCCATTTTCCCTTTCAAAGGCCTCTCTGAACGCCTCGTTTGCCATTTTCGTCGTCTTGTGAAAGGGGTTTTTCAGATGTCCGGCTTCGAGCGTGCCCTGCGCCGGCATCTGACTCAGTTCGCCCGACTCGTCCGTCCGGTGCAGGGGGTATTCAAACCAGAAGTTCACCGGCCGGAAGCTGCGGAACTCGCGCAGGTTCCCTTCCATCCGCCAGGCGGTCGCGCCTCTTTCCGCCGCCGCGCGCTTCAGCCGTTCGGAGAGTTCCAGCTCGATGATATCCAGCACGGCGTCCGGGTCTCGCGCAAAGACGCCGCTGCCGGAGGCGCGGTCCATGGCCCTCTTTTGGCCCTGTACGCCCTTAGAGTGATGATGACAGTAGATCACGGCGCAGCCCAGCGCCTCGCAGATGCGGTCGAACTGATTGCAAAATGCGCCCATGTCGGTCGCGCTGTTCTCGTCGCCGGTGATGACCTTGTAGATCGGGTCGATGATGATCGCGTCGGGCATGAAGGGGCGCGCCGCCTCGATCAGGTCGGGGACGAGCTTGTCCAGCGGCTCAGCGTGGCCGCGCAGATTCCAGAGCAAGATGCTCTTTTCGCCGGGGTCGCGCCCAAGGGCCTGACTGATGATCCCGAAGCGCTGCACGCAGGACGCGGTGTCGATTTCAAGGTTCACGTACATCACACGCCCCTTTCTGCAGGGAAAGCCCAGCCAGTCCCCGCCCGTTGCAATGTCGACAGCCAGTTCCATCAGAAGGAAGGACTTGCCAGCCTTGCTGCTTCCGGCGACGAGCATCTTGTGTCCGCGCCTGAGCACACCGCCGATCAGCTCTTCCGGGACGGGAGGCGGGTTAGCCTGCGCGTCGCTGAGGTACTGAGGCTTCGGCGGCGACGCGGTGTCTTCCCTCATGTAGCGGAGCCACTCCTCAAAGGACGAACATCCCCGGTTCGTGCAAAGGAGTATCTGGCGCTTCGCGCCGCGGGTGACGCCGGGCATTCTTGAAAGGCGCGAGGGGTTGTTGTTCTGCCGGTCCACGCTGAGGCCGTGTTTTTGCAGGATGTCGTACAGTTTCGTGACGCGGCGGCGGTAGTCCTCCGGATCCGAAGCGTTGACCTTCACCACGGCGTGGACGCTCCTTCCTCCGCTGTACACGAGGGCCGCCACGGGCAGGTTCAGCTTCACGTACATGGCCGCCTGCTCGCCAGGCGTCATATCGTCCGACTCCACGAGCGCATGATCGAAGCGCGTCACGTCCGCATTGCGCACGCCTTCTCCATTCAGCGGGTTGATGCGGATCCACGCGCCGGCATCGGCGGGCCAGTCGCCGATCGCCGCGCCGACGTCGTCGGGATGCTTTGTCAAGGCGTCGATCAGCTCGCCCGCCGTGCGGTCGTACACGCCCTTTGAGGGCTGCCACTTTCCGCTTTCGCTCTGCGTTGCCTCAGTCACGTAGCCGACGCGCTCCTCAGGCCTGAAAAGGGCCTTCAGATAGGCGATGAGCTGCTCTGACGGCGTCTTTTCCTCTTCCTCTGTCGGATCGAATTCGTCAGGCGGGGCCGCTTCCGGTCGCCAGCCGCGTTCCATCGCCATTCTGACGATAGTGCCTCCCGTCACGGGTCTGTCGGCGCCGTGAAAGGTCGCCCACCGCTGTTCGCACTCGCCCGGATGATAGCGCGCCGCGTCAGCGCGGCTCCACGCATCCCACACGCTGACGTCGCAGCCCTCGCCCTTGAGCGCCATGCCGACTGTGATCCACTCGGCGTAGGTCAAGCTCTTACAGTCAATGGTCTGGAGCGCCGATATGACCGTCTTATCCATGCCCGTCACCTCTCTTCTTCGACGTCCCAGGGCATGACTTCGTCGGGGACAGGCGTATACGTCGTCCACGCGCCGCCGTCGAGGAAGCGGACGGCCTCGTTGGTCTGACGCTCGCGGCCATCGCTCTTATACGTCCGCGGACGGAAGCGCGCCCGGCCCCGCACGCCCTTCAGGCCGCTCCAGTCCACGGCGACCGCCTCGCCGCGCTTCTTCAGGCCGACGCTGCGCAGAAAGGCGGAGATCTTCCACTCCATGGGGCGGTAGAGCATCAGCGCGCAGGTGACGGGCACGCGGCTGTCGCCATCCTCGGCGGTCAGGGTGAGCCTGACCATCGGACAGGCCGGTATCCTGTCGCCGCCAGGGTAGCGCGTGCGCGTGACTTCCGTGACCGTGAAGTCATAGTCCCCGTTGAGCAGCTTTATGCCGTCATCATCCGAGGTGATGAGGTCGTCCCAGTCCATGATGGCGTCGTTCTTGATTGTCTGCATGTATTCTTCCTCCTCTTTTTACTGTCGGCGGATCGTTCCGCCGCTCAGTCATAGAGTAGGAGAAAAAACATTGTAAAAACGGGACAGTTTAAGAAATTTTTTTGTCGGCAAAAAAAGAGCGGGCCGCCCCCCTTGGGGGTCGGTCCGCAAATGACGAATAAGGCCTTACATGAGGCTCCTGTACAGGCTGGCGATCTCCTCGACGCTGGTGTCGCGGGGGTTGCCGGGACGGCAGGCGTCGGCGAACGCGGATTCGGACAGGAACTGCACGTCCTCTTCCTTCAGGGTGCCCTTCAGGTTGGCGGGGATGCCCACGTCGGCGCTCAGCTGCTTGACGGCGGCGATGGTGGCCGCGCAGGCCTGCTCGTCGTCCATCATGTCGATGCCGGGCACGCACATGGCCTTGCCGATGGCGCGATAGCGCTTGCCGGCCACGGGGGCGTTGTACTCCAGACCCGTGGGCAGGATGATGGCGCAGGCGACGCCGTGGGGCGTGTCATACAGGGCGGACAGGCCGAGCGCCATGCTGTGCACGATGCCCAGGCCCACGTTGCTGAAGCCCATGCCCGCGATGTACTGGCCCAGCGCCATGCCCTCGCGTCCGTCGGGATCGTTCTTGACGGCGGCGCGCAGGTTGTGGCTGATCAGGCGGATGGCCTCCAGGTGGAACA
>JAFRLF010000089.1 GCA_017431365.1 Clostridia bacterium
GCCGCCCGTGATCAGCGCCACCCGCGCCTCGTCCTTCGTCGTCATGTCCGCCTCCCGTCCGCCGCTGCGTCCTCCGCGCCGCGGCGCCAGCCGTAGTACATCGTGAGGCCGCCGTCGGCCCGCAGATCGGCGCCCATGAGCGGCGCGGCCTCGGGCGGGGTGAGAAAGTCGAGCAGCCCGTTCAGACTCCCGCGCTCCGGATACCGGCGGCTGGGATAGCGCTGAGCCACGCCGAAGTACTGGGCGGACACGTCGCTCGCCGCGTCCGGGTCGTCCGCCGATATGCCCCGCTGGACGAAATACGTCCGCACGCCCCGGGGGCCGTAGTCCTGATTGGCCTCCCGCTGCAGCGCCTGAACGGCGGCGCAGCCCGCGCTGAACAGAAAGCCCCGGCCCACGGGCTTCTCGGCGTGAATGCTGTTCAGATAGATGATGACGCCCCCGCCCTTCTCTCGGAAGAGCCCGCCGAACACCTTCGTCACGCACCAGGCCGCCACGGGGCCGTCGTCGGCGGCGCGGGCGAAGTCCTCCTCGGTCACGTCCTCGAAGCCGCGCGTGAACAGCGGCGGCGCGGGATGGATCACCGCCGCCAGGCGCTTGCTCCTCGACGCCCTTGGCGCAGTCGATCAGCATGACGGCGCTGTCCGCCGCCACGAGCGTCCGGTACGTATCCTCGGAAAAGTCCTGATGTCCGGGCGTGTCCAGGATGTTGATGCGGTATCCGTTGAAGTCGAACTGCATGGCGGACGACGTCACGGAAATGCCGCGCTGCTTTTCGATCTCCATCCAGTCGGAGGTGGCGTGGCGGGCCGCCTTGCGCGCCTTGACCGAACCGGCCTGGCGGATGGCTCCGCCGTACAGCAGGAGCTTTTCCGTCAGCGTGGTCTTACCCGCGTCGGGGTGGGATATGATGGCAAAGGTACGCCGGCGCGCCACCTCCGCCTTGAGTTCAGGATGACTCATGGCTTTTTCTCTCCTTATATTCTCAAATGAATATCATGAATGAGGGCGACAGCCGCCCGAAGCCATGTCATATCAACGCATTGCGATCCCTCCGGCTGAAAAATCCGATATGAAATGATTATATACGGGGGAAGACGCGACCGTCCACCCTATTGCGTTAAATTCAGAGAACGTATGGGCGAAAATAGGTATATTGACAAAAGAAATTTACCATAATAAAATATTGCAAAATAGGATAGAACCTTGCCAGCAGAAGCATCGAGAGCATGAGAAGTCGTCAGTGCGGGCAAAACTGTAAGAAATAGTAACCACGTGGTGATATATATAAGTGAGCAGAAAAAACATATTCCACCATCTATAACAAGTGTTATTTAATACTCTGTTGGTCGTCAAAGATTGGAGTATATTATATGAGAAACGTAGCTGATTGGCAAAAGTATTGTGTTGAATTAGAGTTATACGAAATAAGCAGTAACCCATTTCAGATTAGCATAATTTATACAGCAAGGAGTATATTTGATGCTATACACTCCAATCTATTTGACCTCTATGCTGATAAGTTTTCGTTAATAGAAGAACGTTGGCTAATAGTACAGCGGGATGGCTGGGGAAAGAATGATAGATTTTTTAAAATATATAGAGAATCTACCTTCAATCAATGGCAAGATGATGTCCTTAGATTTGAAAAGGATATTTTGTTCTTAGAAGTAGTCACGCGTTACAAACTCGGAAGACGTGTATTTGAGATTACGTTACAGGCTGGATTAACAAGAGCAGCCGTTCCAACTGATGCTGATCCAAATCCCAGACCGGCGCGGAATGAGCGGGACATCGATGTTCAAATACCAACAGATTTCTTTTTGAAGCTCAATCAGGAAGAATTTTCCGATGACATTGGCAAAATCTGTGAAAAAAATAATACCACTTATGCTGTGATAGATTATATAGGAAGCGCTACGGGATCTTATATGCAGTTTTTTGCATTTGAACGATTCGGACTGCATACACCTTCAAAGGGTATGCAGAAGAAGATTCCTTCTATCGCGTGGTGGCAGTATATAACTCCGCCGTTATGTGAAGATACAGGCACATTGGAAACAGTGTTTAATAACTATAATTGTTTCAATAAGAAATTATACGGCATTACTAACACAATTGGCTTATCGATACAGTTGTCAGATAGGATTGAAAACTTGTCAAATGAACTAAAACTTGGATTTCGAACTTATTTTAAAGATTCCTTACCTGATTTCTCTTTGGAAGAACTGGCGAAAGCATACAAGTATGACATAAATGATATACTCATGCTAATTCCCCTATATAACGACGAAGTAAACAAAGTTGAACTGCTCAGGCAAAGCAATGTGAAATAACGGTTAGGTAAGGACCACACAGAGAATTATCGCACAGAATCCTGCCATATGATATAATGATTCCATGAAAAAACAACTGCATATGCACTTCGTCTAAAATGAAACAGCACTTGTCAAAACAAACAAACGATTCTCAGAAGCTTTGACGCCAATGCCAATAGATTACGATAACTTAGCTGACGAACCTTGATAATAAAACACGCTTCCGTACGTCTATTTAAACGCCAACCGGAAGGATCTGCTGACGGAATACGACGGGACTCAGCTATCCTATGACGGGATCGGCAACCTGACGAATGACGGCACGTGGACGTACACGTGGCGTTACGGCCGTCAGCTGGCCGGGATGAGCGGGACCGGAACGAGCGTCTCGTTCCAGTACGACCACAACGGCCTGCGGACGCAGAAGGCCGTCACGGAGAACGGCGTCACCACAACGACAAACTACATCTACAACGGCAAGCTCCTTGCGCACATGACGCGGGGCAGCGACAACATGCACTTCTACTACGATGCGCAGGGGCGGCCGGCGATGGTGGATTATAACGGAACCAAATACGCCTACCTGCACAACCTGCAGGGGGACGTGATTGGGATTGCGGAGAGCACTGGGGAATTAGTCGTTGAATACAAATACGACGCCTGGGGACTCATACTGGACAGAACCGGCAGCCTCGTCACTACGCTGGGGTACCTGAATCCGTTCAGGTATCGCGGGTACGTGTATGACGAGGAGACCGGGCTTTATTATTGTAGGAGCAGGTATTATCGGTCGGGGTGGGGAAGGTTCCTGAGTGCGGATGCTTTGATTAAGGGGAATTTGTACTGTTACTGTAAAGATGATCCGATTGAACAAATTGATCCCGATGGGAAAACAGAATTGGGATACGCCGCTTGGCAATACTGGCAGGAAAATGCAAAATACTTTGCTGCCGCTGATGGACCATATCCTTTCCTCGATGCTATTGCAGTTGGTGGGTTGGTTGTTGTTGGTGGGGCATATGTTATTGACGGGGCTGTTGCTTTATATAATCTCGCAGTTTCAAAGCCAATAGTTGAGACAATAGAAGAAGCGCAAACCGATGAAGTGCCACAAACTATAACGTACATCTATCGTCATGGAAGCAAGACTTACCAAAACTTAACGCCAAGATTGACCGATACGGATTTGTCTTTCTCACTAATACCACCGCCTGATGGGCGTTATTTTCGAACGACAATGGAAGCAGTAAATGCAACTGGGATTTTAATTGCCATAAATGATCACGACAATCACGTTGCAATTTATCCAGTCATATATCCAACGATTGAACAATGGAGGAAATCAAGGCCAAACGCTAATACAAATCCACATCCCTATACTCTTCTTTTGAGAACGCTTGAGCAGTAATGGAGGTAATTAGGATGATCGATATAGACACGCTAGATTGGAGTCTCCCCATTAGTGAACAGAGTTCAAATATTGCCAGATATCAACCTGTAAACGATAATGAAATACCTTGTCTAATACTGCCCTTCAGGAAAAAGAACTGCTGGAGAAATTGTGCCATATTATTATCAACAATTGACAATTCAAGATTGGCCCCATTTCTCCCACAAATACTAGAATGGTATAAGGATTTGAACTGGCCAGGTTTCGAAATAATCTCCAAACTTATTAGACGATTCTCAAATGAGCAGATAATCGAAGCAGTTCATATAGCATCACATAGGGCTTTGATTGAAGATGATATGGAGTGGTATGAGAATCTCCTTTGTTCATTTCCTTCCCAACAATAGAATTGGGGCCGCGCCGCGAAGGTGACGGACACAACAGACGGCAGCACTATCCGCAACAACTATGACCAGACCGACCGGCTGGCGGAGACGGAGCAGCGGGACGGCAGCGATACCCTCAGGTACAGGACGCTGATCGAATACGACGTCAAGAACCGGGTCAAAGCCTTCAAAGAAGCGACCGGTACAGACACATATAAGACCGGCTACACCTACGACGCGGACAACCGTGTGACAAAAGTCCAGTACAACGGCAGTGATACGACAAAGATCGAATACACCTACGACCCCCTGAACCGGATCACCGCCCGCACCTTGACAAACAGCACAGCCTGCACAAGCCAGTACAGCTATGTGCAGGGCGCAGCTGCATATGGCACAAGCGCCACGACCCCGCTGATAGAGAGCATCACCCAGGGCAGCGGGACAAACGCGCTGAACTACAGCTATCCGTACGATAACCGCGGCAATATCACCAGCGAAACGCGCAACAACGTGACGATCACGTACGAATACGACGCGCTGGGACAGCTGACACGGGTCAACGACCCGGGTGATCCGACAGCGGGCAGTGACGGCACGACGTGGATCTATACGTATGACCTGGGCGGGAATATGCTCAGCAAGACGGCGTATGCGCATACGACGGAGACACCCACAGGAACCGGCAACACCACCAATTACACCTGTGACAGCGCATGGAAGGATAAACTCACGGCAAACGGAACTTATCCGCTGACATATGATGACATCGGGAATCTGAAGACCTATGCCGGCTGGACATATACGTGGGAAGCCGGACGTTTGCTGACGAAACAAGTCCAGAACTCAACGGTTGTAGAATATGATTATAACGGCAACGGCCTGAGGACGAAGAAGACTGTCAGCAATAATACAAGCGGGTATGTGTACGCCACATACAACTACACCTACAACGGTAAGACACTGACGCATCTGACGAAGAATAGCGACAGCATGCGCTTCTTCTACGACGCGCAGGGCCGGCCGGCGATGGTGGATTATAACGGAACCAAATAAGCGTCGTGAACCATGATGCGCGTCTGTCTATGCAGATTCGACGCTCACGAGAAATAGAACGCGTACTTCTCCATGGCGTCCATGAGCGCTTTTACGTTGGCCATGGGCGTGCCAGGGTACAAGCCATAGATCATGCTCAGGCCGCCCTCCGGCGTAGCCAGGGCTTCCACTTCGGTGCGTATCAGCTCATCCACCTGCTGCGGCGTGCCGAACACGGTCACGTTTTGGCGGTCGATATCCAGGTCCACGCACATCTTGCCCCGGAAGCGCTCCTTAATCCAGTCGATGCCGTTGACCAGATCCTGAAGGTTGATGTACACCACACCGCTATCCACGATGTCATCCACCAGCATGCGGATATCGCCGTCGGAATGCATGTGGATCGGCAGTCCTTTGCGCCGCACACTATCCATCATACGCTTGTACGAGGGCTTGATGTATGTCCTGAAGTCGTCAGGCGACAGCATGGGCCCCACCTGCATGCCCAGATCCTCCGGGAAGCCAAACATATCGACGCCTATGTCCAGATAGTGGTCAACGATGGCCTGATTGAACGCCTCCACGCCCTCGATGAGCTGCCACAGCCTCGGCTCATCGTCGGCCATGTCGAACAGCAGATTCTGATACCCGCGTATATCGCTCAGTTGCAGAAACGTATGTCCGTGCCGCAGACTCGCCGATACAAAATCGCCCTTCGCCCGCGCCGATTGAATGCGCTCGCGCTCGGCGTCCCAGTCGACGGGCCCTATGCCCATGCACTTTTCCGGATCAGGAAAAGTGTAGTTGTCAAACGCGTCCCAGTCGGCCAGTGGATGCCCCAGCACCGTACCGGTGATACCGTCGTCCGCCGTATACCAGGTGCAGCCGAAGTCGTCGGTATACGGCTCGTCCTTGCGCCCGACCAGTTGGTACTCGGGCGTATACGGCAGCTTCGGCGGCGCGTAATTCGGAAACAGAAACGGATGATTGACGAGCTGCTCGACAAGCCACTCCTGCGGGTAGTGATGCCAGCAGGCGCCATTGATGGCAAAGGTCATAGGGATATAGTCAGGCTTCTCGAAGAAGATCGCGCGGTATATGTTGGATTTGCTCATGTCTTATCCCCCTCTTATTCCTTCACGCTGCCCATGACGATACCCTTAGCGAAGTGGTCCTGCCGGAACTGATTATAACACATAATTTCACATTTCCAGCATAAATCCTTGGAAACAAGTTATATACAACCTGAAATCATCTGTACATTTCTGAACCAATGTGCTTGATGCGGAGATATGAAAGGTGTAGAATCAGGAAAACCTGCTGATTTGACAATCCTTCGGGGGAGAGCATTCATGAAGTACCAAAGGGAGATATCGCTGAAAAACGGCAGTACCTGCGTCATCCGCAACGGTGCGGAACAGGACGCTGAAGCCGTTCTCGCCAATTTCATCGAAACCCACAGGCAATCTGATTTTCTGACGACATATCCGGAGGAAATAACCTTAACCCTGGAGCAGGAAAGAGAGTATCTGCGGAAGAAGGCGGACAGCGAGCGCGAGATCGAGCTCGTCGCCGAAGTCGACGGAACGATCGTCGGAACCGCGGGGATCGACCAGATGGGGCGAGCTGAAAAGCTCAGACACAGGGCTTCCTTCGGGATCAGCATCGACAGGGCGTGGTGGGGAGTCGGGCTCGGCCGGGCGCTCGTGCAGGCCTGCGTCGAATGCGCCCGCAAAGCGGGCTACATCCAGGTGGAGCTGGACGTGGTGGCGGCCAACGAAAGGGCGCTCGCCCTGTACCGGAAGGCGGGCTTCGTCGAATACGGCCGAAACCCCCTGGGCTTTCGATCCCGCGCCTGCGGCCTGCAGGAGATCGTCCTCATGCGGCTGGAATTGTAACCTTGATCGCACAGCGATAAAAACGGCGGCCCGCTTTCTGAGCGGGTCGCCGTTGCGCTTTGTCCGTTATTTGTTCCCGGCGGCCAGCGCCTTCCTGACAGCCGCCTGATGCGCGGCGTCAAGCCGGTTGCCGGTGTGCGTCCGGCTGTTGATGAAGTGGATGCAGAAGCATCCGTCGAAGTTGTTGTCCGGCATGGAATCGCTCTCGCCGTGGGGCATGCCGTTCATCGAGGCCGCGTAGGTCGTGTTGTTGATCGTGACCCAGATGGCCCGGCGGTCCCAGCTCCACTTGTTGCCGTAGATCCTGTACATGATGGCGGTGTCGGCGGCTGTCAGAGGCTGACAGTCGAGGTGATTGATGCCACCCGTGCGCTTGATGTAGAAGCTCAGACCCGTGTCGACGTCCGTCACGAGGCCGACCTTGCCGCGGGAGAAGACGCTGGAGATCTCTCCGGTCCACCAGTCGCTTGAGACGACCTTGCCTGTGGAGACCGCGGCGCTCGACGCCGCAGTCGTGGTCGTCGTGACGACGGCCGTCGGCTTGACGGAGGTCACGTACTTGGCGGAGACGTATCCGCTCAGGGATCCGATCGTCATGCGGTACCAGCCGTCAGTCTGGCCGTACGCGGTGATCTGCGTGCCGGTCGACAGCGTGGTCACGACGCCGTAAGTCACGGCGGGGCCTTTGCGGACGTTCACCGTGCCGCCGGTGATGTACATCGTCGTCCCGTTTGCCGAGACCGTCGCGGTCTGTGTCGTCGTCGTTGTCTGTGTCGTGGCCGTCGAAGTACCAGACTTTGCGATATAGCTGGACGCGACATAACCGACGCTGCCGTTATAGCTGATCATATACCACGCGCCGTTCTGCCCAAGGACAGTCACTTCGGCGCCGGCGTTCAGCACGGTGATCACTTCGCCCTCGGGCGCCTTGCGCATATTGACGATGACCTGCGCCACGCCCGTCCACTTCTCATAATTATCCTGAACGGATACGACCGTCGCGTCCGAATCGATGGTCACATAGTTTTTGGCCACGTAACCGCTGCGGCCGCCGTAGGTCGCCTTGTACCAGGTGCCCGTCTCTCCGGTCAGCGTCACGGCCTGTCCCTTGGGAATGAGCGTGATGGCGTTCGAGGACGTGCTTGCCGCGCTGCGCAGATAAACGCGCGTGGTCGTCCGGCCGCTGACTGAAGCGGCGTAGCTCGAAGCGCCAGCCGTCGAACTGTTCGCCACGGTGACCCTCGTGCCCGTCACAGAGGGCTGAGCTGAGACGATGCCCGTACCCGTCAGGATCGTCGTGGTCGTGGCCGCGGACTTGACGGTCGAACGCGAGGCCGAAGTCGCAGCCTGCTGCTCAAAGGCGACGTAGCCGGAAGAGATATAGCCCGTCTTGCCGTCACCGGTGACGCGATACCAGGAGCCCTCCGTCTCCAGAACGACGACCTGCGTTCCGGCGTCAAGCACGCCGACCGCCGCAGCCATCGTCGACGGCGCATAGCGCAAATTGACTCTCGCCGTCGTCTTGCCCACGGCCGATACCGGAGCCGTCGCCGCGGGCGCCGCGGCGTCCGCCTCGGCCTGAGAGGTGTTGACGCTGGCCGTAAAGAACTCGCTCATGGCGTAGCCGGTCTGACCATCGACGTTCATCCGGTACCAACACCCGCATACGCCGGTGATGGTGACGCCGTCGCCCTGGCCGATGACTCTGACAATTTTGGACTGCGTCGTCGGATACTGCCGCAGATTGACGCGCGTACTCGCAGTGCCCGTACCCGTCACGGGCGATACCGTGGCTGAAATGTCGTCATTCAGCGAGGTCTGATCGACCAGTACATAAGAAGCGTTTACATAGCCGTTCTGGCCGTCGTTTTTCACATAGATCCAGCCGCCGTCTTCACATATAAAGGTCAGCTTTTCACCCGATGTGACGATGCCTAAGGACCGGCTGTCCACAGAGGGGTCTTTTCGCATATTCAGGCGATCTGCCGTCACGGTGACAGAATCCGCCACGGCGCTCACAGAGCCCCACAGCATAAAGGCCGCAACCACAGCCGCGCAGCGGCGCATGATCCTGCCTGTTTTCACGTCGATTCACGCCCTTTCACAAGTGCTTACGGCATATTATATTACAAAAATATGTCAATTTCAAGCCCCTCCTGAAACTTTTTACCGTTGTTTCTCTCAATTCTGTTTCATTTGATGTAAATTATCGGAAATCTCCATGCCAAAAGAGCGCTTCTTCCAATCGGAAGAAGCGCTCCTGACAGGTTTTAATATCAGAACCTCAGCGGATTCAGGCGGATGCCCGGGCCCATCGTGCTGGAGATGACGGCGGAGCGGATGTAGGTGCCCTTCGCCGCGGCGGGCTTGGCCTTGATGACCGCCTCCATCAGGGTCTTGAGGTTCTCGGTCAGAGCCTCAGCCGTGAAGGAAGCCTTGCCCAGGGGGCAGTGGATGATAGCGGTCTTGTCAACGCGGTACTCGACTTTACCAGCTTTGATATCGTCGATGGCGCGCTTGAGGTCGTTGGTGACCGTGCCGGTCTTGGGGTTGGGCATGAGGCCCTTGGGGCCGAGAACGCGGCCCAGACGGCCGACGACGCCCATCATGTCGGGCGTGGCCACGCAGACGTCAAATCCGAACCAGCCGCCCTGGATCTTGGCGACCATATCCTCAGCGCCAACGAAATCCGCGCCGGCGGCCAGAGCTTCATCAACCTTGGGGCCCTTCGCGAAGACCAAAACCGTCAGCTTTTTGCCGGTGCCGTTGGGCAGAACGACGGTGCCGCGGATCTGCTGGTCAGCGTGACGGGGATCGACGCCCATGCGCAGAGAGATCTCGATGGTCTCGTCGAACTTGGCCTTGGCTGTCTGCTTCACCAGAGCGACGGCCTCTTCCGGGTCATACTGCTTCTGGCTGTCGATCAGCTTTGCGCTGTCAGTGTATTTCTTTCCCATTTATATATCCTCCTCGTGGTCCAAGCGGAATGAAATCCTCCCACTTGATTCTGGCTTGGGACTATGTCCTCAGTCAACGACGACGATACCCATCGAACGGGCCGTGCCGGCCACCATGCTCATGGCGGCTTCGACGGAAGCGGCGTTCAGGTCAGGCATCTTCAGCTCGGCAATCTCCTTCACCTGAGCCTTGGTGATCTGGGCGACCTTGTCGCGGTTCGGACGGCCGGAGGCGGTCTCGATGCCGCAGGCCTTCTTGATCAGAACGGCTGCCGGGGGCGTCTTGGTGATAAAGGAGAAGGTGCGGTCCTGATACACGGTGATGACCACCGGGATGATCAGGCCGACCTGCTGGGCGGTGCGGTCGTTGAATTCCTTGCAGAATCCGGGGATGTTCACGCCGTGCTGACCAAGCGCGGGACCGATGGGCGGTGCGGGCGTGGCCTTGCCGGCAGGAACCTGCAGCTTAATCAGCGCAGTAACTTTCTTTGCCATAGGGGTATCCTCCTCTACATGTATGTGGTGAAGCGGAACGCCCGATCAGCGTTCCTCCCACTCCCCTGAAATCTCCCCGAGAGGGAGACGTTCAAGCTTGTCCGACGCGCACAACCTGGTCGTAGTCCAGTTCGACCGGCACGTCACGCCCGAACATGGATACCACGACGTCGATCTTCTGACGGATGGTATCGATGTCCTGCACCTTGCCGACATAGTCGGCCAACGGGCCGGAGAGCACGCGCACATCCTCGCCCACGGCGATGTCGATGACCGTCGTGGCGCGGTTAAACATATACGCAATCTCGTTTTCGTCCAGCGGCACCGGATGCGATCCCGGCCCCACGAAACCCGTGACGCCGCGCGTGTTGCGCACGATGTACCAGGCCTGGTCGTTCATGATCATCTTCACGAGGACATACCCGGGGAAGATCTTTCGTTGAACCGTGTGGCGCTTGCCGTTGCGGATCTCGATGACCTCTTCGATGGGAATGTTGATCTCCTGTATCAGATGCTGAAGGCCGTTGTTTTCAACGGTCTTCTCGAGATTGGCCTTGACCTTGTTTTCATAGCCCGAATAGGTATGAACGACATACCACTGGGCCTGTGCCGACTGTTCAGCCATAATCGGACCTCAATCAGGTGATAGCCTGGATCAGAGCGCCGGCTCCGGTATCGATCAGGAAGATGACCACGCCCATGACCAGCATGAACGCCACAACCACGACCGAATAGTTGATCAGCTCGCTGCGCTGCGGCCATGTGACCTTCTTGAGCTCATGCCACATGTCACGGAACGCATGACCGATCCTCAGGCCAAGACTTTTGAAGAAATTGACGCACTTTTTGAAGAAATTGGATTCCTTCACGTCGCCCTTTTTCTTGGTGGTATCTGTATTTGCCATGTGATTCACTTCCTTGCAAAGCGATGAATCAAGCCGCGCTCAGCGGGTCTCCTTATGGGCCGTATGCTTCTTGCAGAAGCGGCAGTATTTGTTCATTTCCAGACGATCCGGATCGTTCTTTTTATTCTTGATGGTGTTGTAATTGCGCTGCTTGCACTCGCTGCAGGCCAGCGTCACCTTAACCCGCTTATCTGATGCCATGTAAGACACCTCCCGAAATAATGATATGGCGATATAAGCCTTCAAACATGCCTAAATACTTTATCACAAAACAAACGCGCTTGTCAATCAAATTGGTCGTCTGACCAAATAATTTACAGCAGCTCGAAGTCGAACACCCGCCAGGTGTCGCCCTGCTTCTGGAAATAGAGCCGGTACGCCGTCGGATAGTACTCCGGATCCACGGTATAGTAGATGATCTTGAAGTCAAACCGCGTTTCCACAGAGAAGATCTCGTCCGAATAGGAGAGGTAGTTGGACACGTCCATGTTCAGGAATTCGTAGTCCTTGTGGCTCATGATCCAGCGAATGTCGAACGCCTCGAGCTTCTTGACGGCCGGGCTCTCCTTTACGAGGTCCTTCGCCGTGTAGTAGAGAGACATGTCGTCGGACATGTAACAGCTGATCTTCTTTGCGACCTCTTCGACCCGTTCGTCAAAACCGGCCATGCGCTCGTCGTCGTAATTCATCGCGGCGGTGTAGTGGTTGCCGTCCTGTACAAGCGGATTCTCGACGCCGTAGCGGTCCACGACTTTCACTGAATCCAACCCGAAATACCGGTCGAACCGGAAGACGCGGCGGGTCGGAATGGTGACGACCGCGGGCGCGTCAATGCTGATTTCAAATTCCGGTATGTCGCTTTCGATCACCCACATGTCGTCGAGGACTTCGCCGTTGACGTAGACCGTGGACTGCGTGGGGGCTTCGATGGTGTAGGTCTGAGGCTGCAGCAGCTCCAGCTTCATGCCGTCGGCTTCCCAGATCGGATTGTTGTACTTGTCGTTGTGCGTATGCCGCAGATAGAACTCGCCGATGCGCAACCCGTCCGCGCGGATGGTGTAAGTCTTGCGGTCGGTCTCGTTGGTGCGATGCTCGGAGTACGTGATTTCCTTGTCGTCCAGAAGCCCGCGCATATATGAGACGTACTGCTGCAGCGTTTCATAGCGGAAGATCGACTGATCCTCGTACTGTGAAAACATCAGGTAATTCTTTTCCACGATGGGTTTGGCCGTCTGTTCCAGAACATATTTGATCTGGGAGGCCTCGTACGCCGCGAGGGAATCCTGAAAATAGTTCACATAGTACATCGAAACGCCCAGTATGGCGATGACCGCCAGCAGCATCAGCCCATAGTAGACCGCCGTGCCGGTGCTGGCGCGCCTGTTTTTACGCCCTGCCGCTGACTTGCGGGTCTTTTTGGACTCGCTGATGCGCCGGCCGGCCGGCGTCGCCTTGGCGCGGGTCTTTTTCGCAGCCTGCACCGTATGCGCCGCCTTGCCCGGCTTTTTTCCGGCCGCGGCTGTCTGCTTCTTCGATGTGATACGTTTCTGTTCGGTCTGCATACGATATCACCTCTCAGCGTACGA
Source organism: Clostridia bacterium (assembly GCA_017431365.1). Taxonomy (GTDB): domain Bacteria; phylum Bacillota; class Clostridia; order Christensenellales; family Aristaeellaceae; genus Firm-10. The sequence goes on from JAFRLF010000089.1 coordinate 12,971, forward strand.
CAAAAGCGGTCGGTATGCGGCGCGCGCCTGTGATGGCGACGCCGTCGTTGAGCATCTCGCCGTTGTAATAGATGTTGGAAGAGGACCCGCCGTCCAGATTGCAGGCGTTGACCGCGCCGTAAGAGAGCATGATCTCTACCAGGTCGGCGATGTTCGCGCCCAGGCTGTTGACCTGCCGTCCGTCGATGACCAGCATCAGCACTGCACCGTCCGCCCTCTGCCCGATGGCCGTGCGCGGGTTGAGTCCGGATGACGTGCCCTTCGTCTCCGCGCCGACGCCGTTGACAACGAGCGCCGGACCGAAGGAACAGGCGTCGCGTATGCCGCGCTCCTCAGCCTGCTTCTTCGTCATCTTGCCGACGATCAGCACATTGTTCTGGTCAAACCCGACGGTTATCAGGTCGGCGCCGCCGTGCGAGTTGCAGACTTTGCCTTGAGTCACGGTCACGCCGTTGGGCATGCCGCCGTTTCCCTGGCCGCCGCCATCGTTGAAGGAACCGCCGTTGATCGCCGCGACGGCGTTGTACTTCTCCGCGAGCTTTTCGATGCGCAGGCCGCCGACGTTGTCGTCGAACCAGTCCGCTGAAACACCGAGCATCACGCGTGAAGGATCGAGCACCGTCATCATCCAGCCGTGATAGGTCGCGCCCTTGATCTCTTCGACCTTGATCCCGTCCACAAAGCCGTCGTTTTCCTGCTGAACGGCCTCCTCCTCGGTGACGGGCGGCGCGATGACGATCAGGTTCGTGTCCGTCTCTTCCTTGATTTCGACCGTCTTGTTGCGCTCCTTCAGCTCGGCGATTTCCTCGTCGCTGTAGTACAGGGAGGGAACGAACTTAGCCGCGCTGGTCTCGAACAATGACATGGCCATGTTGTCGCCGGCCGTCTGCGACGGTCCGTGGAAAAAGACATCCAGGACGAGATACAGCCCTACGACGACAGCCACGACAAGCACGAACGCAAACAGCGCAACGCGCCCGACGATCCGGCCGACAAGCCGCCAGCGCTTTCTCGAACGCAGTTTTTTCGCCTTTTGCTCCGCCCGGAGCCGGGCAGACTTCTTGCCGGAGGTCTTATGTCCGGTCTTCTTCTTCGTTCCGGCTGTCTTTTTGCCGTCAGACTTTTTTCCGGCCGGCTTTTTCACATTCGGCTTTTTCACAGAAGTCGCCGCGGCCGATGATTTCTTCGCCGTGGAGGTTTTCTTCTTCTCCGGCGTCTGAACGTCGTTCGGCCTTTCCTGCATACGCTAACCCCCTGTCTCTGACGGCATGTCGAATTCATTCAAGTGAACAGTACCCGCACCAACAGAGGCGCGGGCACTGTTTGATCCATGCTTAATGCGAATTATTCCATGATCTTGGTGACGACGCCGGAGCCCACGGTACGGCCGCCCTCGCGGATAGCGAAGCGCAGGCCCTCTTCACAGGCGATGGGGGTGATCAGGGTGATCTCCATGTCGATGTTGTCACCAGGCATGACCATCTCGACGCCCTCGGGCAGCTTGATGTTGCCGGTCACGTCCGTCGTGCGGAAGTAGAACTGCGGACGATAGCCGTTGAAGAACGGGGTGTGACGGCCGCCTTCTTCCTTCGTCAGCACGTATACCTGACCCATGAAGTGCGTGTGCGGATGAATGCTGCCCGGCTTCGCCAGAACCTGTCCGCGCTCCACTTCGTTGCGCTGAATGCCGCGCAGCAGAACGCCGATGTTGTCGCCAGCTTCCGCCTGGTCAAGCAGCTTCCTGAACATCTCGACGCCCGTTACGACCGTCGTGCGCTTCTCGTCGCTCAGGCCAACGATCTCTACCTGATCGCTCACCTTCACTACGCCGCGCTCCACACGGCCCGTCGCCACGGTGCCGCGGCCCGTGATCGAGAACACGTCCTCAACAGGCATGAGGAAAGGCTTGTCCGTCGCGCGCTCCGGAGACGGAATGTAGTTGTCTACCGCTTCCATCAGCTCGAAAATGCACTTGCACTCCGGCGCGTTGTCCACGTCTTCGCCGCCGTTCATCACGTACTCCAGCGCCTGCAGCGCGGATCCCTTGATGATCGGAATGTCGTCGCCCGGGAACTCGTAGCTCGACAGCAGCTCGCGCACTTCCATCTCGACCAGCTCGAGCAGCTCTTCGTCATCGACCATGTCCGTCTTGTTCAGGAACACGATGATGTACTGCACGCCAACCTGGTGCGCCAGCAGGATGTGCTCGCGGGTCTGGGGCATCGGGCCGTCAGCCGCCGATAC
>JAFRLF010000090.1 GCA_017431365.1 Clostridia bacterium
ATGCGGCTGCCGTCCGGCAGGAAGCCGGTATAGCCCTGACTGGTGTAATAGCCCTTGGGTATGAACATATCTGCCACCTCATCTCACTGGAATTGCCGGCGGGCTGCCGGAGGAAGGGCTCTGCCCTTCGTTCAATGACAGGATAGCAGATGAACTGTACAAAAAAACGCCCTCAATAGACTGTTTTGCGGTTTTGATGTCCTGAATATTACCCTTAATGCAGAAGGCGTGCGCCTGTTGGAGGCGAACTATGCCATAAACAGGATCGCTGTAGCCATCTCTCCGGTATCCCCGATCCCCAGCCTCACCCAAAGGCTGAACGCCTTCATCCGGGAAAGCAAGGCGGACGGCACGCTGGACGACATGTATGACCGATGGGTCATTCGCGACGAGGAGACCCTGCCGGACATCCCGCCGGCAGAGGACCCCGCGTTTACGCTGCGCGTGGGCACAACGGGCACGGTGATGCCCTATTCCTATTATATCGGGAATAAGCTGGCGGGATTTGACATCGAGCTGGCCCATCGCTTCGCCAGCTGGCTGGGCGCGAAGCTGGAGTTCAAGGTCTACGACTTCGGCGGTATCATCGCCGCCGCGGAACGGGGCAGCATTGACTGCATCATGTCGAACCTGTTCTATACGGAGGAAAAGGACGAGGCTTTGCCCTTTTCCGACGTGCTGTTTGAGGTTGAGATCACCGCCATGGTGCGCGACGACGGGCGGACTGCAAAGGGCAATGTCGGCGGGGACGCGCAGAGCGCCGATAGCCCGCGAGGGGAGAACGACAACGGCAGGCGCATCGCCGGGGCGACCGGATATGAGCGTCTTTCCGACCTCGAGAACAAGCGCATCGGCGTCACCACAGGCAGCGTCCAGGCGATTCTGGCCCAAGAGCGCTTCCCCGATGCGCGTCTGTACTATTTCAGCTCCACTGTGGATATGTTGAACGCCTTGAGGGCACATAAGATCGATGCCTTTGCCGATGCAGATTCGCTCGTCAGATACATGATGGCGGAAAATCCCGATCTGACCTATCTGGACGAGCCTCTGGGCAACAGGATGCAAGTCGGGGCGATCTTCCCAAAGACGGACAGTGGCCAAGGTCTGCGCGACGCGTACAGCGCCTTCATTCGTCAGATTCGGCAGAACGGCGTCTATGACGAGATTCAGAACATCTGGTTTGGCACGGATGAATCAGAGCGCGCAATCCCTGACCTGGATCACCTGCAGGCGACGAACGGGGTCCTTCGGGTCGCCGCGGATACCACCATGGTCCCTTTTGCCTTTATCAAGGACGGAAAGCCGGCCGGCCTGGACATCGATACCGCCGTTCGCTTCTGCAAGGCCAATGGCTACGCTCTCAAAATCGTGCATACCGATTTTGCCGGGATTCTTCCGGCCGTCGTCAGCGGAAAGGAAGCGGTACCTGCTGCCCGCCATGGCCGAGCGGCGGGACGAGCCCCAGATGCTGTTCATGAAGCTGCTGCACCAGCGGGGGCACAATTTCGGCTACAGCCTCTCCCGCTATGTGCCCGGAGAGACGCCGTCCAGGATCTTTGTCCAGGTCAACGCCCTGCTGTCCATCGCGCTGGAAAACATCTACCGGCGCACAGAGCTCATTCGGCTGTACGAGGAGCGGCGCATGAGTTCTGTCACGGACCTGCTGACGGGACTGTTGAACCGTCGGGGCTTC